>CAZERK010000240.1:0-5927 GCA_964514515.1 uncultured Planctomycetaceae bacterium | reverse complement strand
TGATGATGGTGGCAATCGCGGGCGGACTGCTGGTCCTGGCGTCCGGCTTCTTGCATGTAATCCACCGCGGGGGGGGGTCGATGGCCGCGTTGGCTGCGGCGATGATCGGAGGATTCCTCACGGTCTGGAATGTCGCGGGCGACGCCTTGGACAACGTCGACGCCGTCGCGGCCCTCGATCGACAATTGGATGAGGCGGGGGTTCCTGCCGACGCTATTGTCTACTGGGCGGACCAGAGGCCGGATGCCAGACTCGAGTTCTATTTCGGCCGACGGTCTGCACACTTGGTCGACCCATCGGAACTGGTCACGCGCTGGGTCGATCGCACGAGCGCCGAGGCGAAGCGGGCGATTGCCGAAACGGTGGTCGAGCGCGTCAAAACCATGTTGTCAAAGCCCGAGACCGTCTACGTCTTGCTGAATCGCAGACACTTGCCGTGGCTCGAGCACGCGCCATCCGTCACGGCCACGGGTCGGACCTTGTGCACGATAGACGTGGACAACCATCCGGACAAACACGACTGGATTGTCCTGACCAATTCGCGGACCTAGTTCCGGCGATGGGGCGGTTCAACGGCCGTCGCAACGGGCGTGACCTTCCGAACCGTCGTTCATGGGCCGGAGGGGGATTCGATTCAACAAGAGACAGACTATACCGCCCATCAGGAACCTCCGTTTGCGAGCCGCGCATTCATTGTTCGTCTTCGTCGTGTTGATGGGTTGGCATGACTCGACGGCGAGCGTTCAATGAACCGTCATCAACGTGCATCCCGCCGAGCCGGAGAAGTCGCACGCCTTCGGCGGGAAGGACCACCGTCCGGTGAGCGGCGCCTCCACGCACGGCGGGCCTCTGCCCGCCCCGAGGCTGGCGTCGCGGGATTGAGCGTGGCATTCGTGAACGCCTTCTCAGGGGTGTTCCCGTCCCCGGCCGCAGGAGACCTCGGCGTTCGGGCGCGAGGCCGCCAATGCCTGTCAATCATCGAAGCTCCAACGCATGAGGCCTATCGCTCCCCTGCCGCGCTTTGTCCCGGTCGCCGTCCATCACGTCACTCAAAACCATGCGGCGAGTGAAGCCGGCTGTGCTCTTCCTGGCAGAAGCGGTCGGTCATGCCGGCGACGTAATCGCAGACGACGCGGTGTGCGCCCTGTTCGGCGATGCGCCGGCTGAAGCGTTCCGGCAGCAATTCCGGCTCGGCGAGGTAGGCGGCGAACAGGTCACGGATCAACCGACGCGCCTTCGAGTCCATCCGGATGACACGGCGATTTCGATAGACCGCGCGAGACAGCAGGTCCTGAAGCTCTTCCAGGGCGGCCTTCGTTTCAAGAGAGAAGACAATCAACGGCGCCGACTGCCTGCGCACGGCATCGACGTCCATGACGCCGGCCGCGGCGATCCGTCGCCGGCTCTCGGCCACGGCGTCGGCGACGAGCGCAGCGGCCATGCGGTAGAGGATCGGCCGGCGGACGGCGTGCGGATTTCGAATCGGCCCGTCCACGGTGAGCGGCCGTGCCGCCTCCTGCCACAGGCGGCTCTCGCCCAGGGACTCCGCGGTCAACAGGCCCTCGGCGAGCCCGTCCTCGACGTCGTGGAGCGTGTAGGCGACGGCATCCGCCAAGTTGACGACCTGGCCTTCGAGCGACGGGTGGGGGCCGACCTCCATCAGCGAGCGCAGCGACGGCTGCGCTTGGGCCGCGTGGTCGGGCAAATCGTAGCGCGTCTCGTGTTTGACCAACGACTCCCGCACCTCGAACGTCAGGTTCAGCCCACGAAACGCCGGGTACGGATGTTCGAGATAGTCCACGACGCGCAGGGCCTGGAGATTGTGCTCGAAGCCTCCATGCGCGGCCATCAACTCCGACAGGGCCTTCTCGCCGGCGTGGCCGAACGGCGGATGCCCCAAATCGTGTGCCAGGGCGATGGCATCGGCCAGCGCGGCGTTGAGGCCCAGACGCCGCGCCAACCGCTGCGCCTGCGACGCGACCTCGATCGTGTGCGTCAGGCGCGTGCGGAAATGGTCGCCACGGCCCGTGACGAAGACCTGCGTCTTGTGCATCAGCCGCCGGAAGGTCGTGCAACTGAGAATTCGACGCCGATCAAATTCAAAGGCGGACTCATCCTCCGGAACCGGCTCGACGTGGCAGCGCCCCCGCGACGCCTCGTCGGCGACGCCGAACGGCGCGATGCGATCGGATGGAGTCGGCTCGGAGGTCATGGGACGGCGCGTCCGTCGTTGCGGGGGAAGCCGTGCTCGGCGGCGACTCGACGAAGCCGTTCGTACATCCGCTGGAGCGCTTCCGGCACGACGCGCACGTCTCCGAGGACCGCCATGAAGTTGGTGTCGCCGCTCCATCGCGGAACGACGTGGACGTGGACGTGGCCCGGCAGGCCGGCTCCGGCACAGGGCCCGATGTTGATGCCGATGTTGAAGCCCTGCGGATTGATCGCCAGATCCAGCAACCGCTTGGCGTCGCGCATCTGCCGCCACAGATCGGCTAGCTCGGCATCCGTCAAGTCGTCGAGGTCCGCCTTCTCCGCCAGCGGCGCGATCAGGAGATGCCCGTTGGTGTACGGGAACCGGTTCATCAGGACGATGCTCTCCCGCGTCCGCCATAGAACGTGGTGAGCGGCGTCTTCCTGCGGCTCGTCGCGATAGCGACAAATGAAGCAGCCCGCCGTGCCATCTTCGGCAAGCGAGACGATGTACTCCATCCGCCAGGGCGCCCAGAGGTTGTCCTTGAACTCGGTCATGATGTCGCCCGTTCGACCGCTGGAGCAACCGCTCGCAGGCAGTTGCAGCAGTTGCACACATGCAAGCGCTCTCTGCCCTCTTGCGGCCCCGTTTGCGCAACCTGAGCGTACTCGGAGCTCCGAGCCGGGTCAAATGGCCGGCGTCCTGAGTTCGTCGGCGCGGCGGAGCAGTCGTCAGGGAACGATGACCGGCACCTCGCGCGGCGTGAGCGGACGCCCCAGCCTCACGCGGATGTCCCGCAGGACGTCGACGACTTGCCGCCTGTCCTCACGGGCAACGAACGTCCCGCGAAACTGGCACGGCCCGAACACATCGACAGGCTCGTTCGACGTCCGCACGGGCACGAGCGACGCCGATTCGACCTCGCCCGTAATCGTCTTGCCGTCGCGCGATCGCCGGACGTACACGAAGCCTGCGCCCTCGTAGGAGATGGCGCTGTCCTGCATCATCAGACAATAGAGGATGCTCGCGTTCGTCTGCGAACTCTCGGCGTACGTTGTTCCCGGCCGAGCCATCCAGAAGACGTGGATGTGCACCGTCTGCGCCATCCAAAGCTGCTCCAGGCCCTGCGTCTGTGGCACGGTCTCATCGTCGGGCGAGGTGGTCGGCGTCGCCGCGCCGTCCGCAGCCCGCGGCACGGCAACCTGCGTCATCGGAATCTCGAACACGATGTCGAGGTTGTTGCGCGCATCGAGCGAGAAGGCGCCCGGCTCGAACCGCTCGGTCAGCACCTCCGGCGCCTTCGGGTTGCTGAACGACAGGATGTCGAACCGTGTCTCGATCGGCTGGCAACCGGCAAGGCACCAGAGACTCGCCGCCCACGCCCACGCGAATCGCGCAGCGGAACGAGCACGCCGCGCCGTCGCGCATGTCTTGCACGACCTCGACGGCCAGCGCCTCGAAATGCCCAAACAAGACGTCATCAAGACTCGCTCGCGTCGAGTAGGCCCGCGCGTGCCGTTGAGGCTGGCGCGGAAGCCGCCGCGATGCCAAGCAACGCAAGGGCGTCGCGTTCAACGATCTTCACGAGGTGGGGACGGGGAACCGTGGGCAGGTTTGTGCCGGTGACGAGTTGATTGATGCGGTAGAGCGACTCGATCGCGCCGGCGGGCGTCGCATAGGGGAAGCCGCTGCCGAACAGCAGCTTCTCCATCACGCCGTATTGATACGCCGACAGGAGGGCGTTGTACGCCAGCCAAGGACGGTGCAACACGGCGCTGATGTCCGCGAAGACGTTCTCGTGCTTGCCGAGCAGCACGATGCACTCCTCGATCCACGGATGGCCCAAGTGCGCGATCACGAGCTTGAGCTGGGGCAGTTCGCGGGCAACCTCATCCAACAGCACCGGACGGGCGAACTCCAACTTGCTGGCGATGCTCAACTGGAAGCCCTGGTGCACGAAGACCGGCATCTTCAACCGGGCCGCCTCGGCGAACACCTGCATCGCTCGACTATCGGCCGGATGGAAGTCCTGGGCGGCGGGCGAGACCGTCAGCGCCTTCATACCCAACTCTTCGTGGGCCCGTGCAACGTCCTCCATTGCCTCGGACCAATCCGTCGGATCGATGCCGGCCGCGGCGATCAGCTTGTCAGGGTGCTTCTTTGCAAACTGGGCGACGAACGTATTCGGTATCTCCGCCCCCAAGTACCGGCTCTTGAAGGCGAGGATGATGCTCTTGTCGACCGGCTCGCTGGCTTTCAGATGATGGTCGATCGAAGCATCCGGCGGGCCGACATCGCTGCCGTCGCGCGTCGAGCCCAGCTTCTGCAGCCGCCACGTGCCGGTCGTCGCCCTTCCCAACTGGTCCGCTGATTCCCAGACGTGCGTATGGCAGTCAACGATCACGAGATAGGCTCCTCGACCCATCCGTCCGAGCCGCGATCGCCTGCGCGGGCGAGTTCGGATGCAGACCGGTCACGGCACAGCTCTCCCGCCGAACGACAAGGCTGCCTCTTTCGAAGCAGCGTCGTCGCGCCCCTCCGCGGGTCCATCTCAATCTCAGACGAACGAAGATAGCCATCGCCCTCAGTCCGGTCAAGGACGGGGGAGGCGAGCAAGCGCGTACGCCAGGGCACAGCCCAAGGCTTCTCCGCGCAGCGCAGGACGCAGGGGCAAAATGGGATCGCCGTCATTCGAACGCAGTCAGCAGTCGTCGCCCACGCCGATCGGCCCGCCGACGTGCTTCTCGCTCGGCCGTTTGGGACAGTTCGCCAGCCGCTCCGTCAGCACCGCCAGGACGACGGCAGCGCCGGCAAGCCCGCGGCGATCGACTTGGTCGTAGGTATCGCCTGCAGTGTGGTAATACTTGACGCCGGGACCGAGATCACCGCTCAGCACGACGCAGCAAACGCCGGCCTGCCAGAACGGCCCCTGATCGCTCCAGCATCCTCGCGACTCGCGGATCTTCGGGTCCAGCTCGTACGCGGGTAAATCGCGGCCGAGCGTCTCGAGCATGGGAACGATCTCCGGGTGGCCGAAGTAGACAAGGCCCCGCGGCTCGCCCGGCATGTCGGCGTTGATCATCGCCACGATCCGGTCCAACTCGCTGCGATGCGCCTCGACGTACGCTCGGCTGCCGTGCAGTCCGTGCTCCTCACCCATAAACCAGACGAACCGAATCGTACGATTCGGCCGCGTCTCGAGCCGGCTCAGAACGCGCGCGACTTCCAGGATCGTCGTCGTGCCCGTCCCGTTGTCGAGGGCGCCCTCGGCCAGATGCCAACTATCCAAGTGCGCCCCGACCAGGACGATCTCATCCGCGTCGGGACCTCGGCCGGGAATCTCGGCCACGACGTTGCGCGGCCGGCAGTCCCAGGCGTCGGCCTCGATCTTCACGTTGAGGCGCACGGTCTCGCCCGCCGCCAGGCGTGCCGCCAGCATGTCACCATCGCGCTTGGTAATCGCCAAACCCGGCTCCGACCGCGGTCCGTGATGGCAGTTGCCGATGATGACACGGTCTTCCAGGTCCGACACGTGCAGCATCCCGACGGCTCCCGCTTCCAACGCCATGTCCATCACCTTGCCGCGATGAGGCCCGCCCTGCCGCGCCATGACGAACTTGCCGACGAGTCGGCCCTCCTTTGCCGCAAAGTCCTCGGCCGTCCCCTTGCCGACGTCCACGACCTCCGCCGTGACGCCTTCCGGCGGCGTGCTCAACGAGTTGCCCAGCGCCTGCGC
>CAZERK010000239.1:4907-5928 GCA_964514515.1 uncultured Planctomycetaceae bacterium | reverse complement strand
TTCTGTTGCACGCCGGCGGGCGGGGCACGGCGGTCACGACGGTGCGCGACGAATTGAAAGCGTTGAGCGGGCCGGCAAGGCTCGTCGCACCGCATGCCATCGTTTCCGGCCTGTCGCGCGAGGCGCTTCCGGCCGACGTCGCCGCGATTTGGGCGCCGCAGTACCTTTGCGCGGAGCAGATCAGCGGCCAGTTGAAAGCGTTGGAGACGACGGACTCGCCGCTGCTTTGGACGACGTTGGAGTTGCCCGATCCCCAGCGATACGACCGGCTTGGCAGGCTGACCGAACTAGCCAGAAGGCTCGTCACCGCCCGATGCGCCGGCGCTGAGGAGGTTTTCGTCCAGCAGCCTTGGAAAGCCCGGACCGTCCAGCCATCGGAACAGGGCGAGCGCGCACGCCAAGAAGAGGCTCAGCCCGTCAACAACCGCAGCACAGACGAATCTGCGCACGCGACGGCTCGATCGCAGGCCGGGCCGCAGCCCACCGGCGGGCGCGGGGCGAGCGAATCGGCTCTCGCAGGCGAACGTCCGGCGGATGTGCATCGGCCGGGCGAGTCGACGCGGCTCGGCGGGGGGCGCATCGATCCCTCGGAAGACTTCATCATCATCCGGACTCTCTCCCAGGCGTTGGGGGGGCTCAAGCCGGTGTCACGCGTATGGCTCGATCAGGGCATCGAGGCTTGGCTGTTCCAAGACGCAGCGTCGCAGGACGGGGCGATCGTCGCATGGTCGCCGGGAGACGCAGCCGAGCCGGTGGAGGTTGTCCTCGACGTCGGCGCCCAGGCGATGCAGATCGACATGTGGGGGAACGCGACGCAGGCGCCATCCGCGACCGACGGCCGTCGGTTCTTGTTGGGAGCGATGCCGGCAATCCTCGCGCCCGGATCGCCGGCTCGGCCGCCCATGCCGGTGCTCAGGCGGGCGGCGAGGGCGTCGGCGCCGGCCAGGTCTCCTTCGGCCGCCAGGGTGGCGGCGCGGTCGGAGAGGGCATGGGGATGGGCCGGGCCGCCCTCGCCGGCCAG
>CAZERK010000239.1:0-4897 GCA_964514515.1 uncultured Planctomycetaceae bacterium | reverse complement strand
GGCTGGACCGTCGCGCCGAGCAAGCTGCTACTGAACCTCGGCGTCGGACAGACCCTGCGGCAGGCGATCAGCTTCCGAATCCCCACAAATCAAGGATCGGGAGACTACGCGCTCGTCGGGCGGCTAAGCATGGGAGGCAAGGAAACGAGCGAGATCGTGCTGCGGACGGCGATCGAGGTGGGGGCCCCGGCGCTGATCGTCAACGTCATGACGCGGCGGGAGGCGGACGATCTCATCATCTATCACCGTGTGACAAACCAGTCCGATCAGCCGCTGAATCTCCGAGCAACTGTGGTCGCGCCCCAGCAGCAACGCCAAACGCGGCTGATTACGGATTTGGCGCCGAGCCGAAGCGCGGTACGCGAGTATCGCCTCGGCCGCGCAGCGAATCTCCGTGGAAAGTACCTGCGCATCTCGCTCGATCAGATCGGCGGTCCCGTGCGCCACAACCAAGTCATCAAGTTGGACTGATCGTCCGACCTGAGTTAGGCAGGATGCCGTCCAACTGCGGCAAGGACGTTTCCATCCCAGTCCTCGACTGCGTCACGCAAGGCGAGCCGCCCGCCAAATGCGTTCTACTGTGTCCTGCTTGGCGCCGTCTGCGACCGCACAGCAACGGGCGTTGTCATCGGACGGAAGCGAGGCTATCCTGACCGATTGCTGTCCGTGCCAACACCACCAACCCGTCGCGTATTGAGATCACCCAAAGGGCTTCGGAATGCACCGCTGCCTGATTCCGGTCGTTGTGTTCTTTGGCTTCGTTGGGATATTGCCCGGCGTCTGCCTGGCCCAAACGCAGGACAAGCCGGAGATCCCGAATCTCTCGCCTGCAACGCAAGCTGCGGCGCCGTCCGACGCACGCTCGACCGTCGGGCCAGCGACAAACCCAGCCCCCGAGCCTGCCACGCAGCCGACGAGCCAACCCGCCCGCCACCCCGCCGAACCCGAGAATCCGCTTCGCAAACCGCGAACCATGATGACCGAATTTCTTCGGGCCGTGAGCGAGTCCGAGCAGAAGCCCGAGCGGATGGCCGACGCGGTTCGTTGCCTGGACCTCTCACGACTGACCAAGGACGATCCCAAGGCAGCCGAGGAGCAGGGGCCGCTGCTGGCCAAGCAGTTGAGCGAGATCATCGACGTCCTGCTGAACACCTACGGCAAGAACCTCGACGAAATCCCGAAGAACCCGCGGAAGGATAAGGTCTCGTTTCCCCAGGAAGGTGCCGTGCGGCTGGAGTTTGTACGAGCCGAGGGCGACGGGCTCTGGCGGTTCAGCGCCGATACCGTGGCGACAATCCCCCAGAAGCTGGAGGCGGTCAAGAAGCGGGAGCAACAGAAGGAGAAGGAAGCGCCCCAGCCCAAGCTCGACGTGAAGGAGGAGGTGCCGGTCGCGTTCCGCACGCCTCGCGCGACGATGAAGACGTTTCTGGAGGCGATGGCCAAGGGCGACAAGACCCAAGCAGCCGGTTGCCTGGACCTCAGCGGCGTGCCGGCGGCCGTGGTGGCCGAGACGGGCGCCAAGCTCGCGGACCAGCTTCTGTTCGTGATGGATCGCATTGCGGTCGTCGTCTATCAGGGCATTCCCGACCGGCCCGACGGCGACCCCTACGTATGGTTCATGACCGACCAGGGCCGCATAGAGTTGGCCCGCGCCAAGAGCGGCAAGAGCAAAGGACGCTGGCTGTTCAGCGAAGCTACCGTGAACTCCATCGAGCCGCTCTTCAAGGCCTATCAGGACAAGCCGCGCCTGGCAGAATTGCAGCGACTGTCCTTCTGGAACAACCCCCGGCAATGGCTCTTGAACAACATCCCGTTGGCGTTGCACAAGTCGTCGTTTGGCGTGCAGCGTTGGCAATGGCTGTGCGTCGGCATTCTGCTCATCCTCGGTTACGTCATCCATCGCGCGACGCTGTTCGTTCTGTTTCGCATCGCCCGGCCTTTCGGGCGCACGCGAGACGTGGAGTTGTTGCCGGGGCACGTGCGGGACTCTTTGCGGCCCTTGGCCGTGCTGGTCATGCTCGCGACGTGGTGGGGCGGCCTCCAACTCTTGCTCATCCCCATGCACCTGCTGGCCTACGTCTGGCAGCCGCTCAAGTTCGTGATGACGTCCGTGGCCGTCTGGGCCTTCTATCGGCTGATCGATTTGGTGGCGGACTTCTTCGCCACGCGTGCGGCACGAACGTCTACGCGGCTGGACGAGGTGCTCATCCCGCTGGTCCGCAAGACGGCGAAGATCATCGTTGTCGCCGTCGGCCTCGTGTGCATCATCCAAGCCCTCGGCGCCGAGCCGGAGACGATCAACAAGTTGTTCGCCGGCTTGGGCATCGGCGGTTTGGCCTTCGCGTTGGCGGCCCAGGAGAGCCTGAAGAACTTCTTCGGTTCGATCACCGTCGTGCTGGATCGTCCCTTCCAGGTGGGCGATTGGGTGAAGGTCGGCGAGACGGAGGGTCTCGTCGAATCGGTCGGCCTGCGCAGCTCGCGGATTCGCACGTTCTACAACTCGGAGGTGACGATTCCCAACGCCGACCTGACGACCGCGACGATCGACAATCTCGGCCGACGACGGTACCGTCGCATCTGCTGCAAGATTTCCGTTCTGTATTCGACGACGCCGGAGCAGCTCGAGGCCTTCTGCGAGGGCATCCGCGAATTGATTCGTCGGCACCCTTTCACGCGGAAGGACTACTACAACGTCTGGGTAAACGAGTTCGCCGCTTCGTCGATCGACATCCTGCTCTACTGCTTTCACGAGACGCCCGACTGGTCCACGGAACTGCGAGAACGTCACCGCTTGTTTCTCGATATCATCCGTCTCGCTCGAAGGCTGGGCGTTGACTTCGCCTTTCCGACTCAGACGATTCATCTTGCCCGCGCAGACGAGTCGTCCCAGCCCGAACGCCGCGTCGAGGCGGCGGAGCCGGCCCATCTTGCCCCCGCGGCTTCGGAGTCGGCCGCCAACCGCCAGGGTGCGAATGACCCGCTGGCCTGGGGCCGTCAGGAAGCGGAGCGGATCGCTCGCCAGACGATCGGCGATCCTTCCAAAATCTCTCCGAAGTTTGAGTTTCCGTCCGTAGAGTGATAATAGCGGCCGCGATACGCCGCGTTCGGCCGGTCAGCCCAGGGCGCCCACGGCAGGACGAGGCGCTTTCGCGGCTGAACTGACAGCCGACCGGCGGCCAGCCGATGATGATCGGCATTCGTCGGTCTCAGGCTTGTCGGTTGAGTTGTGGGCGTGTTGAACGACCTGCGCCCTTGTGGGGCTTCCCCGGCTCGCCGGGATGGCCGACGCATCGCACAAGCGAGTGCCGACAGTGAACATGCGTCGGCCGCAGGGGGCCGACGCTGCGAGCGAGCGAAAACGCCCTGATCGCCTTCAGCCAAAGCGGCGTGTCGTTGTCTTGCGAATCGACGGGCGGCTCGACGCCATCGCGACGAAAGCGAACGCAACAGACGGAGAAGGGGAACAGGAAGAGGAACGGGAAGACGGAGAATACGAAGCAGCGAACGGATCGAAGCCTACCAGGCGAGGAGCCTACTCGATGACGCCAGCGAGCAGACGATACGCAGCGATTCAGGCCTTCTCTGCACAACGGCTTCCACCGGCGACGATCCTGCCCGACGATCCGCCGGCCAGAGACGTGTTCGGCAAGAACGTCTTCAGCCCGGCCGTCATGCGCTCGGCCCTGCCGCGAGACGTCCACGAGGCTTTCATACGGACGATCCGTCGGGGCGAGCCGCTCGAAACCAGCGTGGTCAACGTCGTCGCCAACGCCATGAAGGACTGGGCCATCGCTCAAGGCGCCACGCATTACTGCCATTGGTTCCTGCCGCTGACGGGCCTGACCGCCGAGAAGCACGATACGTTCCTGGTGCCGACGGGCGACGGCGAGGCGCTCGTCGAGTTTTCCGGCAAGACGCTCATCAAGGGCGAGCCAGACGCCAGCAGCCTGCCGTCCGGCGGCGTGCGCTCGACGTTCGAGGCCCGCGGATATACGGCCTGGGACCCGACCAGCCCGCCGTTCTTGATGGACGGCGTCAACGGAAAGACCTTGTGCATCCCAACGGCCTTCTGCAGCTACGACGGCACGGCCCTGGACAAGAAGACGCCGCTTCTGCGATCTGTCGCCGCTCTGAGCCGACAAGCCGTTCGCATCTTGCGGCTGTTCGGCAACAAGCAGGTCGAAAGCGTGGCCTGCACCGTCGGGCCGGAGCAGGAGTACTTCCTCGTGGATCGGCGCTTCTACTTCCTGCGGCCAGACCTCATCAGCGCCGGGCGATCGCTCTTCGGGGCCAAGTCCCCCAAGGGCCAGGAGATGGAGGACCATTACTTCGGCTCGATCAAGGAGCGGATCCTGGCCTTCATGATGGACGCCGAACGAACGCTGTATCGGCTCGGCATCCCGATCAAGACGCGGCACAACGAGGTCGCGCCGGGACAATTCGAGATCGCACCCGTGTTCGAAGAGGTCAACGTCGCGACCGACCACAACATGCTGCTGATGGAGGTGCTGAAGAACGCCGCGCTCAAGTACGGACTGAAATGCCTACTGCACGAAAAGCCGTTCGCCGGCATCAACGGATCCGGCAAGCACGTCAATTGGTCGCTCTGCGATGACGCCGGCAACAACCTGCTCGAACCCGGCCACACGCCGCACGAGAACGCCCAGTTCCTCGTCTGCCTCACGGCGGTCATCCGGGCGATCCACGAACATGCCGCGCTCCTGCGGGCGTCCATCGCCACGCCGGGCAACGACCATCGTCTGGGGGCCAACGAGGCGCCGCCCGCGATCATCAGCGTCTACCTCGGCGACAAGCTGACGGAGATCGTCAACGGCCTCATCGCCGGCAAGCGCGAAACAGGACGGCAAAGCGGTGTCCTCCAGATCGGCATCTCGAG
>CAZERK010000238.1:0-5940 GCA_964514515.1 uncultured Planctomycetaceae bacterium | reverse complement strand
CCTGCCCGTGCGGCCGCCGCGGCTGTGCGACGGCTGCCCCCATTGCGACGTCTTCCGGGCGATCAAGGAGGCGGTGGAGGAAGAAGCCCGACCCCTGCTGATGAGCGACATCGGCTGTTACACGTTGGGGGCGTACCCGCCGTACAACGCGGTGCACACGTGCGTCGACATGGGCGCGTCCATCTCGATGGGCTTGGGAGCGTCGAAAGCCGGCGCCCATCCGGTGATCTGCACGATCGGGGATTCCACGTTCACGCATTCCGGGATGACGGGTCTGCTGGGCGCGGCTGCCGAGGACGCCAACATGACCGTCATCATCCTGGACAACGCCACCGTGGCCATGACGGGCGGACAGGAGACCTTCGTCACCGGCGAGGCCCTGATTCGGCTGCTCGGGGGACTGGGCGTCCGGGAGGAGCATCTCGTCAGGATCGAGCCGATGCCCAAGCACCATGCGAAGAACGTGGAATTGCTCCGCCGGGAGATTAACCACCGCGGCCTGTCGGTCCTCGTTGCCTGTCGTCCGTGCATCCAGAGCACGCGCAAGGCCGTGCAGGCCAAGCAGGCGGCGGCCAAGAGCGCGTAGCGGCCGATGCGTGCGGGGCTTCTCCTGCACGCAGGGCGTCTTCGCGGCCGCCTATCCGGGGTTTGTCAGACGTCTGAGCGAATTGGGGAACATCGCCTGCGGGGCACAACGGAGGTCGTTCATCATGGAGTTCAACATCATCCTCGCCGGTGTGGGCGGACAGGGCATCCTGACGACGGCGCAGGCGATCAGCCTCGCCGCGATCCGGCGCGGCCTGAAGGTCAAGCAGGCGGAAGTTCACGGGATGTCGCAGCGCGGCGGGGCGGTTCAGTCGCATCTTCGTATCGCCGACCACGAGCTCTTCAGCGACCTGATTCCCAAGGGCTGCGCGGACATGATTCTGTCCGTCGAGCCGATGGAGGCCCTGCGCTACGTGCAGTTCCTCAGCGAATCCGGCGTGATCGTCTCCAGCAGCGTCCCGGTCATCAACATCGCGAACTACGGACCCGTCGAGCAGGCGTTGGATCGCATCGCCCGCTACCCGCGGCACGTGCTCCTCGACGCCGACCAGTTGGCGACGGCCGCCGGCTCCGTCCGGGCGAGCAACATGGTCGTCCTCGGCGCCATCTCGCCGTTCATCGACATCGACGCGGCCGATTTCGAGGCCGCCATCGTCGAGATGTTCGGCCGCAAGGGGCAGAAGCTCATCGACATCAACCTCGCGGCGTTTGCGATCGGCCGCAGGGCGGCGAACCTCTATCGCGACGGCCTGCTCCGCGGCGCCGACTCACGGATGGTCCGACAATGGATCGCGTCGATCCCGCCCGACCGGCTTTCCGCCGCCGAAGCGCCCGATCCCTCCACGCTCAGCTTGTTGGAGCAGGGATGCAACCTGTCCCCGTCGGAGGCGCAGGGCATCGACCAGATCCTGTCGACGGCCTACAAGCAGGATCGACGACCGCTGTACGAGCACGAGGTGTACGCGCTGATCGAGATGGCCGGGGCCATCTCGCCGCCCCAGCACCTGTTCGTTCCGGCGGGCATGCCCGTCACCCAGGAGCAGATCGCCCAGTTCCACGGCGAGAAGGTCGTGCTGAAGATCGTGTCGCCGGACATCGTTCACAAGTCCGACTCCGGCGGCGTCGTCTTTGCGCACAACGACGCGGAGACGATCTCGCGCGAGATGAGCGGTTTGATCGCGCGGCAGAGCCAGCACAGCTCTCATATTGAAGGCGTCCTGTTGATCGAGTTCGTGGACCACGCTTCGGCGGGGTTCGGGACGGAACTGTTCGTCGGGATTCGGTCGACGCGAGAGTTCGGCCCGGTCATCGCGGCGGGTCTGGGCGGCGTCCATACGGAGTACCTGGCCCAGAAGCTCAAGCCCGGCCTGGCCGTCGCCAAGGCCCTCGCCTCGGAGACGACGGCGGAGGAGTTTTTCGAGCAGTTCAAGCAGACGGTCGCGTACGAGGTGCTATCCGGCAGGGCCCGCGGGCATCATCGCATCACGTCCGACGGCGAGTTGATGCGCTGCTTCCGGGCGTTCATCGCCATCGCCCGGCGATTCTGCGTCGACCGCGGACCCGAAGGACCGGATTTGGCGGAGTTGGAGGTCAACCCGTTCGCGTTCCGGCGGCAGATGATGGTCCCGCTCGACGGCCGCGGCCGCTTGGGTACGGCGACGAAACGCCCGACCGCCCGACCGCTCGCGAAGGTTCGGTCGATGCTGGAGCCGAAGTCCATCGCCGTGCTGGGCGCTTCCAGCAAGCGGGAGAACTTCGGCCGCATCATCCTGAACAACGTCAAGGACTGCGGCTTCCCGATCGAGCACCTTCACGTCGTCAAGGAAGGCGAGGCGACGCTGGACGGCGTTCGCTGCGTGCCGACGGTCGACAAGCTGCCGGAGAAAGTCGACTTGCTCATCATGGCCGCGGCGGCGAAGGACATGCCTGAGTTCGTCCGGGAGGTCGCCGACTGCCGGAAGATCGATTCCGTCATCATCATCCCCGGCGGACTCGGCGAGACGGAAGGCTCCGGCGACCTCGAACAACGGACGCGAGCGGCAATTGCCGCCTCGCGTCAGAAAGAGGACGGCGGCCCCATCTTCCTCGGCGGCAACTGCATGGGCGTCCGCTCGCGGCCCGGAAAGTTCGACACGTTCTTCATCCAGCCGAAGAAGCTCGATCCGCGTCGCGACCGACCGCCGCGGCGCGTCGCCCTCATCTCCCAGAGCGGCGCGTTCATCATCACGCGGATGAGCAACCTCCAGACGCTGGACCCAACCTTCGCCATCTCCATCGGCAACCAGATCGACCTGACCGTCTCCGACATGCTCCGCGCGGTCGGCGACCGGGACGACGTGGACGCGATCGGCGTTTACGTCGAAGGCTTCCAGGATACGGACGGCATCGCGTTCGTACGGGCCGTCGAGGACGTCACGGCCGCGGGCAGGGCCGTCGTCTTCTACAAGGCGGGCCGGACCGAAGCGGGCCGGTCGGCGACGGCGGGGCATACCGCGTCGATCGCCGGCGACTACGACATCTGCCAGAGCGCGGTGGAAACGGCGGGCGCCGTCGTGGCCGAAACGTTCAAGGATTTCGAGCGGCTGCTCGAGCTGGCGACCGCCTTACACGACAAGAAAGTCTGCGGCGCACGGGTCGGCGCCGTCAGCAACGCGGGCTACGAGACCGTCGGCATGGCGGACTCGATCCTCGGCAGCCGTCGCATCGAGCTGCCGAAGCTGTCGCCCGAGACGGCGAAGAAGCTCGCCGCCGCCCTGGCGACGCACAAGCTGGACAAGCTCGTGAACGTCCGCAACCCGCTCGACCTCACGCCGATGGCGAGCGACCAGGCTTACGAAGACTGCCTCCGCGTCTTTCTGGACGACGCCGCGATCGACGCTGCCGTGGCCGCCGCCGTGCCGCTCACGCCCGAGATGCACAACATGCCGGACGAACTCGAATCGCCAGGCTCCGTCGCCCGCCGCATCACGGCGATGTTCAAGGAAAGCGCCAAGCCGCTCGTGGCCGTGGTCGATTCGGGTTCGCCGTTCGAGGAACTGGTCCACGCAATGCGATCGGCCGGCGTGCCGGTCTTCCGCTCGGCCGACCAGGCGATCCGCGCCCTGGGGCAGTACATCTGCCACCGTCTGCAAATCGCGGACCGCAAGGCGCAGGCCGCCGAGCGCGGCACGCAGCCCTGGTCCGATTCCTCGGTCGCCGCCGGCGCGCGCTAAAGGCTGTCCGACTCCGCCGCCCCTTCGTGCGTTCGTCGTAGACGGGCGGCGCGCCCTCGTCGGACGCATCCGGCATCCCGTATCCGTGATCTCCGATCCCTGGTTGCGGACCCGTGATTCCGCCTCAAGTCCGCGCATACAAGAACCGTCGCCGCGATTCTGGTAATCTAGGGGGCGGTCAGGAATCTCGTTTTCAATTCTGCGCGAGCCGGTCGGATGGACGAGAGCCACGTTCCGCACGAAACGGAAGACGCCGAGGTGCGCATTGGGCGCATTCTCAACGAGTACCTCGACCGCAAGGCTCGCGATGGCTTCGCGTCTCCGTCGGCGCTATTCGCCGCGAATCCTGACGTCGCTTCCGAACTTCGCGAGCACCTCCGAATGCTCGGCGAGCTTTGCCCCGTCGGCGAGCGGATCGACGGCCTGATCGCCCAGGGCGTTCTGGAGAAACCGAGCGACCCGCGCTATCTCGCGGACTTGGGGTCCTACCGGATTGTCGATTGGATCGGGGTCGGCGGGATGGGCGTCGTCCTCAAGGCCTACGAGGAGAGCCTAAACCGCACGGTCGCCCTGAAGATCCTGCGGCCCGAGCTGTCCGGCGATGCGACGATCCTCGGCCGTTTCGTTCGCGAGGCGAAGGCCGCAGGAACCCTGCGCCATCCCAACATCGTCACGATGTACGCCGTCGGCCAGGAGCGCGGCGTGCATTACCTGGCGATGGAGTACATCGAAGGGCCGTCGCTGGCCGAGGTGATTCGCGAATTCGGGCCGCTCTCCACCGACGTCGTTCGTCGATGGTTCGGGCAACTGCTGGCCGGCTTGGGGGCCGCGCACGACGGGGGCCTTGTGCATCGCGACATCAAACCGGCGAATCTGCTGCTTGACGGGGGCTCGCAGGTTCTAGGGGACAGGCAAGGGCCATCCGAATCGTTGCGCCGGTCGTCCGCATCGAGCGGTGATGCCAAGGCGGTGGCGCCTCCGGCCGACGACTCGGGACGAGGGCCTTCGATCCCGACCTCGCGGCGTCGTCCGTCGGCCACCGACGATCCGCCGGACGCGCGGATGCCGGCGTGGATTCAATCCGCCACCTTGAAGATCGTTGACTTCGGCCTCGCTCGCATGTTGACGGCCCGGACCCGGCTCACGAGCGAGCAGTCGGTCTTCGGCCCCGCGGAGTACATGAGCCCCGAGCAGGCCCGCGGCGATCCCGCCATCGATCATCGCACGGATTTGTATTCCGCGGGCGTCGTGCTCTACGAGATGTTGACCGGCCGGACGCCGTTTCGGACCGACGTGCCCTCGGCCGTGGCCCATCGCATCCTGCACGAAGACCCGGCGGATCCGCGGAGTCTGAACGCCATCGCGGACGCCCGGCTCGCCGGCCTGGCGCTGCGTCTGACCGCCAAGCGCCCCGCGGACCGCTTCGCTTCTGCGACGGAGGCGATCGCGGCGATGGAGTCCTCGACGGTCGTGCGCCTCCTGGAACGCAGGCGGCGCCAGCGCCGTCTGGCGCTCGCGGTGGCGGCCGCCTGCCTTGCCGTGGCGCTTGGAGCGCTGCCCCTTGGATACTGGTGGGCGCGCGGCCGGACCATCACGGACGCCCGGGTCGATCCGGACACGCATCAGGCGATTCAGGTTCGCCTTGGGGACGATCCCGCATGGCATCACTTCAAGGCTGATCTTCCACCCAAGCCCTTCTTGGGGTCCGCGATGCTCTTGCACGCGGCTGGCGCCCGCTCGCCGACGATCATGGCGACCTTCTCCCATCCCATCGGCGAAGAAGGCTGCCTCGTTGCCGCGTTCGATTCAGGTGGCAGGCGACTATGGCAGAAGTCCCTGGCGCCCGCGCCGGACATCGACTGGGCCGACTGCCCAAAGCAGAAGTCCGTCTGGACCATGCCGGCCTTGGCAATTGGGGACCTGGATGGAAGACCGGGCGACGAGGTGGCCGTCTCTGCGCGAGATAGCGATTGCTACGGAGCCCGCGTGTCCCTCCTTGACTCCGCATCGGGTGAAATCAAAGCGACGTGCTGGCACGCCGGCCACATCACGGGCCTCGGCGTGCTGGAAGGCTACTTCGACGACGGGCGTCCCGCCCTCATCGTCTGGGGCATCGCCAACAAGCTCGACGGCTGGGGCGACCCGGTTCCCGCGGACTACGACGGTCCGCGATTGACCGACT
>CAZERK010000237.1:0-5946 GCA_964514515.1 uncultured Planctomycetaceae bacterium | reverse complement strand
AGTACGAGAACGCTGGACTATGCGTGGCAGATGAACTAAAGGCTACTCTCCTTAGAGCTGACGGCTTGCGTGCTCTGGGCACAATACGGTGTTCCACAGGGCGTCTGCTGGAGGGCATTGAGTACTACGAGAAAGAACTGAAGCTAGCGAGGCAAATCGGCGACTCCCGACGCGTGGTGCGTGCGAGGTGCGACATCGCACAAGCGCAATCTGCTCTTGGCATTCAACGGATCAGATGAGCGTTTAGGCCGTCCCTCTTCCCATGTTTCGAGGAAGAGGGCCGTCACGTCAGATGATGGTCCCCAAGGTGAACAGCATGGCACAGCAAAAGCCAGTAATGAAATTCCGTGCAGGCGCAGTCTCCTGTGCGATTTGGGAAAACGAGGCGACGGTCAACGGCCGGACCGTCAAGATGGTGAAGGCCAGCGTGGAGAGACGCTACCGAGACGCCAGCGGGACCTGGAAATCGTCCAGTAGCTTCAGCAGGACGGAAATCCAAGATGCGATCTACTGCCTGCAGAAGGCCTTTGAGGCCATAACTGAGAAGGGAAGCGCCCAGGCCGAGAACGGCGTCGAGGAAGAAACGGTGGTGTAAATGCCACAGCAATGTACGGCGGTGGAGGCGGCTACGCGGGCCGCTTTTTTCATTTCTTCGGAAGCACACCGGCTCAGGCAGCAGGTGCGCGGCCAACCAAAGAGGAGGCGCCACTTCATGGCGCGCGAGCGTCGGGAGGCGGCTTACCGCGTGGAGATCGAGAGGGCGATCGATGATGTGAAACGCTGCCGGTCCGACGAATGGTTCCGCGCCTTGCTCCACAAAGAAACTCTCCGTAGCGTGGGCGGCCATCGCAGGTCGCCAATCGCAGAGCACGTAGGGAACGCTGCGACTCCAATACCAATGGGCGCCGAAGCCTGTGGTGAAGCTCTCCAAGCTACTGCCTCGCACACCGTGCGAGGCTGATCACCATGGACTCGATCCGCACGCTCCTACTGGAGTTCGTGGACACGCACGGCGCCAGCCACATCCGCGAGCTGCACATCGAAATCCTCCGGTGCCGGCCGGAAACGCCGGAGCACACGATTCGCGCGCGGCTGTCGGAGGCCGCCACGGATGGCTTGCTCAGCCAGCTTGGCGATGGTTTCTACGACGTGTACGCCGAGGACGAAGACATGACCTCGGTCGTGTCGTACCCCAACCGGTGCCAGCTGTTTGGCGACTCGACGTACCGTGGGAATTGCGATGGCCGGCTGTTCAAGAACTTAGTGCTTCGTTACAGGGCGAGGCGGGTGGCCGATCCGATGCTCGGCTCCGGCACGACGCGGGACGTGGTAGACGGGTTGAACAAATACAAGCAAAAGGGCATCGAGTACTGGGGCGGCGACCTTCGCGAGGGCTTCGACCTGACGCAACAGGCGCTGCCGGGGCGGTTTGACCTCGTCTGGATTCACCCGCCGTACTGGAACATCGTCCGGTACAGCGAACAATCAGCGGACTTGAGCGCCTGCGGCAGCTACGAGCAGTTCCGTGAGCTACTCATGCTCTGCCTGAAACGCTGTTACGACGCGCTCGAGGCGGGTGGCAGGCTCGCCGTCCTCATCGGCGACGTCCGCCGTAGTGGCCGGTACACGGCGCTCATCAAGGACGTGCTGAACTTCCCCCATGGCGAGCTGCGGAGCATCATCATCAAGGTGCAGCACAACTGTACCAGCGACCGAAAGGCGTACGGGAAGATGGAAGACGTGCCGATTAAGCACGAGTATTGCTGCGTGTTCAAGAAGACGGCGAGCGAGCCGGCAGCATCAGAACGGCGTGGCCTTGCTGACGGCAGCGGCCAGGGTGATGCGTAATGGCTCTCGTTCCCTTCCATCAGCTGGCGGGCGCCCCAAGCCGGCAACGCAAAGAGAAGCAACTCGTGCTCGCGGAATGGGATGTTGTTGAGCCGGGCCAATGGAGGTGCCGGACCAAGGAATGGGACGCGCCGGATGAGGAGGAGGGGGATCGGGATCGTTTGTCAGACGCCCCCGGACCGGACCAATAGGCTGCATCCTTGCAATTCAGGCTGCCGCCAAGAACTACTCAAGCCGTCGCCTAGCTTCCGCGCGGGCGATGTCGATGAGTTGGCACAGCTCTGTGAGGCTAAGCCTGGCGAGGTCGAGACTAGCGGGGTTCTTGCCGGCAGGTCGTCCAGGCCGGCGCCCCGGCTTCCGGCCCTGCCAGGGCCTCCTGGCCTTCGGCTTGCCGCTTCCGTGGGCGGTGTTCATGTGCCGGGCCAGATGGGCCGGCATGGAAAACCGACGGTCACACTTCGAGCACTTCAGTCGCTTCTGCTTGGCCATGACGCTGCTCCTCGTTCTTGCCCGCTCACCGGCGACACCTTACCGGGGGCGCGGAAGGATGCCAAGCGCGGCTGTGCAGCGCGCATTGGAGGACGGACAACGGAACTCAAGCCCCGAGCATCGCCTTCTTTCTGAGCGATGCTCGGAGGTGGGAGGATGAATGATCAAGAACCAAGCAGGCATTGGCGCGATGGGCCGCGCGAGATTCAGGCTATGCTGGTCGAGTGGGAACACCTTTCATCACAGCGCTGCAGACTGCGGTTGCGGGAGTGGAACGAAGAGCGAGGTTCAAGCATGGAGGTGGCGAGCCATGGAGATTCGGCAAGTTCTGACACAGCAAGGGTATGAACTGGACAACGAGGAGCAAACCGGTGAAGGCCGCATGGAGGTGTGGATAAACCGGCGCACGGGCAGAGGCGTTCTGGTCGAATGGTTCAGGCTGCCGGAGGTGAGAACATGGACGAGGAACAAGCCAGAGAAGTAGCACATCGCATCCTGGAGGAATTCGAGGACCTGCTGACCGAGAAGGGCATCGTGATTCCCTCAGACGACCGTACGGGCGACCCAGACGAGGCGCGCCTGTTCGGCAGGGAGCGAGCGCAGCTTGAGGCGTCGATCATCGGGCTTCTCGTTGCAGCTTCACCAAACGCAAAGGCAGCCGCGGCAACAGCGGAGGATGATTGGCCCGTCCGCGAGGTTGCCATCCGCATCGTGGATGAGTTCGAGGAGCTCTTGGCGGAAAAGGACATCATGGTACCGTCGAAAGACCGGCAAGGCGGGGAGGAAGAGGCGTGCCTTTACGGCGCGGAGTATTACGCGCTGGAGGATGGGGTGGTGGAGATACTCATAGACGAGGTCGGACGGCAGGCCGGCTCTCCCGCTTGCGACGGCGTGGTTTGACCTTCATCCCGATCATGCCGATAAGGCTCAGCACAGTAGCGGGCACAAGGCAGACGCCGCAGAGGCCCAATCGGCAGGGTTGCTGCTGCGGTTCTGCATTCCTGTCCGACACGGGAGTGGGGTTCGCGGCCGCGCCTGGGTTCGGCGGGCATGAATCGCCTCCGGCACAATCTTGGTCGATGCCATCGCACACGACCTCGGCAACACCGGGATGCACGCCCGCGTCGTCGTCGTTGCAGTCCGCGTCATTGATGACGTACCCAATCGGCTGGTCCACGCCCTGCATCGACTCGCGCGCGTCACCGAACCCATCACCGTCAGCGTCACGATACCATGTCCGTGCAGGACGGCAATCTGGATCGAGCGCATCGATCATCCCGTCGCAGTCGTTGTCCAGACCGTCGGCGCAATTGGTTTCCGTGGACGGCGGGCTGCCACAATCCGCCGCACACGTGCAAGGACTCTCCCCCTGACCGCAAACCCCATTGCCGCAGGGCTCGCAAGCGGGGCTGCTGTTGCAGTCCGCGTCGTTGCAGTCCGCCTGGCCGTCGCAATCGTTGTCGACGCCATCGTTGCATACCTCTATTGCGCCATGATGGACTGATTGATCGCTCGCGGCGCAGTCGGAAGCGTTCGGGTCGCCGTCGCCGTCCTTGTCCGGATCGCAGTCATCGATCACGCCATCCCCGTCGGAATCCGGGTCGCACTCGTCCGGCACGCTGTTTTGGTTGCAGTCGAAGGGGCCGGCAGGATTGAGAAACGCGTCGACGATCCACTGGATGTCAAGGCCATCAGCCGACCCATCCCCGTTCACATCTGCTCGTCCAACAGGGCCGGAATCGAACAGCGTACCTGTGAGGACGGCAATGAAGCCTGCCAGGTCATCGGTATCCACGTCGCCATCGGCGTCGATGTCGCCGACAGCGAGCAACTCGCAGGCATCCCCCACGCCGTCGCCGTCGCAGTCCTCCTGCCCGGGATTGGGCACGCTCGGGCAGTTGTCCTGCGCGCACGTGTTGCCAGCGAAGCCGGGATCTCCGTAGCTGTCGCCGTCGGAATCTGTGCAGGAATCACACGAATCCCCCGTGCCATCGCCGTCGCTGTCTAGGTCGATGCCTACACTGATCGAGGATGGCGGTGGCTCCACGTTGCCAGCTTCGTCAACCGCCCAAGCGCGGAGTTCGTAGTCGTCGCCGGGCACCACGCCTTCGGTCGAAATGGTCAACGTAACCGACGCTGCCCCGGAACCGTGCTGGAGCTGATTAGTTTCGGCGAGCCGCTGCCAGGCACCGGCAGCGTAGCTGCGGCCTTCCATCACAATCTGCTCGGCGTCCGCGCTGGTCTCGACGGAGACTTCTAGTGTTCGACCGCAGACCAACTGCCCATGGATGGGGCTGACGATCTCCGAAGCCGGCGCGATGCGATCGAGGACGTTCGACAGAACAACCGGATCGGTATCGATCAAGTCGCCACTCGATGCAACCGCACGAACCTCCATGGTCGCCTCCTGCCCTTCGCCGACTACGCCGCCGGCGTCCCAGGATACAGCATACGGCGGCTCTGTGGCCGACCCGATCGGAAGCCACGATCCGCCAGCAGCGCGGTATTCGTAGGCCACCGAGGATACGCTCGTAGTGAGCGCCTCCGCGCCCAACTCCAGCAGACCGGTGTATCGCCCACCCGGCCGCAAAGTATTCACGAGAGCAGCAGGGAGGGGAACGAGGAGGAGGTCTGGGGCCGTGGAAGTGACTCCCGCACTTGTGGCGACGCTGTGGGTTGCGCTGTCCAAGCAACGTGGCTTGTGCGCCATCAGCGTGAGGGTGTCGACTGGCAGGTCGGCGAGGCGATAGTATCCTAACGAATTGGAGACGGCGAACCCAACGACGTTCTCGCCTCTTCGGGCCTCGATTGTGGCTCCCTCGACCGGCTGGCCGGAATCGTCAAGAACAGCCCCCTCTAGGATTCCACCTATCAACGAGTATCCCAACGTGACGATCGAGCCTTGCGGCACGGTGGTCCCGTCGATTGAGACGAGCAACCGCCGGCCGTCTGCTGATGACTCCGCGGCTCGCACGCCACCGATAAGGGCGCGGCGCGAGCCCGTGAAACGGTTCAGAACGAACAAGTCGGTAGCGCCCGGGAGGGAAGGAGACAGTATGCCGGCCCCGAAAAGCAGGTGTGAAGCCTCTGCTGTAAACCGTGGAAAGGTCTCGTAGCCCCACCATGCCGTTACAGGCGTCAATGCCGAGCCATCCAGTCCAATTTGGTACAGGTTGGATTGATTATAAGGATCACCGTGCGGACTTGAGAAGATCATGGTGCTTTCGGTCGGTGAGCACCAGGCGCTATAGGCGACAATGTCGAGCTGGTGCGGTGACAAGGACGTGATCCTCTGCTTGCCCGAACCGTCGGGTCCCATCGTGCAAAAGTCAGCAGAGACCAGCGTGCCATAAGCACAAACGACTTGGTTCGTCATCGACGACCACGAAGGATTGCAGAACGAGACGCACTGCTCGCCGCCGACGATCTCTCCCGGCGACGCCAGACGCTGAAGACCGGTGCCGTCGCGGCGGATCTTCTCGAGGGCAATTCGGCTATCGCTTGGTGGGTTCCGGCCGAAAGCGATCCACTGATTGTCCGGCGAAATACAGATCGTGCCTTCGATGGTTGTGAGGTCCACGTACGGCGCGGTGTACACAAGTGCGGGGT
>CAZERK010000236.1:5003-5959 GCA_964514515.1 uncultured Planctomycetaceae bacterium | reverse complement strand
TTTTCTTCCGCGCGCCAGGCGACTATCTATCCGTCGGGCTTCAGGCCGAGACGGTGGTAGCGGCGCGCCTCAACGGCGATGAAGTCGGCGTTCGGCGCCGGCACGTCGCATTGGCCGTGGTCGTTGTACCCCCAGGCCACGACTGAACCATCGTCCTTCAGTCCCACGCTGAAGAAGACACCTGCCGCGACCGCCACGAAGTCGGCGTTCGGCACCGGCACTTCACATTGGCCGTAGCCGTTGGTGCCCCAAGCCGCGATCGAACCATCAGTCTTCAAACCGAGATTGTGGTCCTGGCCGGCCGAGACAGCGACGAAGTCGGCGTTCGGCGCCGGCACGCCACACTGGCCGTCGCCGTTGCGGCCCCAGGCCACAACCGAACCATCAGCCTTCACGCCAAGACTGTGCTGCCAGCCGGCCGAGACAGCGACGAAATCGACGTTCGGCGCCGGCACGTCGCATTGGCCGTCGCTGTTGTACCCCCAGGCCACAATCGAGCCATCAGACTTCACGCCGAGACTGTGGCTGCGGCCCGCTGCAACCGCCACCAAGTCGGCGTTCGGCGCCGGCACGTCGCACAGGCCCCCCGACTCGCCGCCCCAAGCCACGATCGTACCGTCGGCCTGCAGGCCAAGACTGTGGAACAAGTTTGCCGCAACGGCGACGAAACCAGCGTTCGGCGCCGGCACATCGCATTGACCATAGCTGTTGGACCCCCAGGCCACGATCGAGCCATCGGACTTCAGTCCGAGACTGTGCAAGCCGCCCGCCGCAACCGCGACGAAGTCGGCGTTCGGCGCCGGCACGTCGCATTGGCCGTCTGAGTTGGCCCCCCAGGCCACGACTGAGCCGTCAGCCTTCAGGCCAAGATTGTGGAAGCTGCCCGCCGTGATGGCGACGAAGTCCGTGTTCGGCGCCGGCACGGCGCATTGAACAGACGTGTTGTAGCCCCAAGC
>CAZERK010000236.1:0-4993 GCA_964514515.1 uncultured Planctomycetaceae bacterium | reverse complement strand
GAGGAATTTAGCGTTTGGCGGCGGCACTTTGCATTGTCCTTTGTTGTTGGTCCCCCAGGCCACGATCGATCCGTCGGCCTTCAGGCCAAGACTGTGATCGTCCCCCCCCGCAACGGCGACGAAATCGCCCACGACGTTGCCGCCGAAGACTTGAATGCCCCATCCGACGACGTATCCGGCCGGACGGATCGGCGGCGGACACGGATTCGGCGTGCAGTCCGTCCAGGCGCCCTGCCATGTGCCGGGGCAATCGGCCTCCGTCAGAACAAGGCACACGCCATTCTCATAGCAGCACGCGCCGGTCTGTTCAGAAAGAGACACGTCGCACACGCGAAAGCCGATCCGGCCGGATTCCATGTTTGGCGACGCCGGTGAGAAACTCGGCGCGTGGAGGGTGCTGCCGTCTCCGAATGAGCCGCCGCGCGTGCAGCGGGCGGACCCGAGCACAGTCTCGGTCCATTCCAGTACGTTCCCGCATTGGTCGAATGTACCGTAGGGGCTGCCGGAGTTCTCGAATTCGCCGGCCTTCGTGCGCCAGCAGGGGCTGCCGATCGTGTAGTCGTCCTGATAGTAATTCGCGTGATTGCCTGGATCGGGATCGACCCAATCGTTGCTCGGTACGTCGTCGCTGCGGGTCGGATAGTCGAAGTACGCGCCGGTGACGCCGTCGTTCTTGTGATAGGCCGCCTTGTACCATTCGTCCTCGGACGGAATCACCCACGTCGCGTCCGGCTCGCGCACGACGGCCAGCAACGCGGAAGGATTCGTGGCGCCGTTGAGGAAGTACGAGCCGTCCTCCGTTGTGGTCAGGTCCTGCTCGCCCGTCGGCTTGCCGTTGTGCAGCCAGTTGGCGTACCGTGCAGCGTCCCCCCAGCCCACGAAGTTCACGGGACGGTCCCCCCACGCGGCCACGTCGGTCGGGCTTCCATCCCCCACGGTATACGTGAAGCCGCCCGGCGAGCCGCTTTGCTGAATGTTGCAGCCGTATTGGGCCGTCGTGTCGGCCATGTTTGGGTTGTACAGACCGTAGGTGTTCGTCGCCGCCACGGCGTTCAAGAACTCCGTGTACTGCGCAACCGTCACCTCGTGCTTGCCGATGTCGTACGTGTACGGCACGCCTCCGCGGCCGGGCGTCCCGTATCGCACGTCCGGCGCATTGCCCGGGTTGCCGATCGTCACCATCTCCAGTTCGGCCCCGCAAGGGTCGCAATGCCCGTTGAGCACGCAATCAACGAACAGCGGAACGTCCAGGCCGTCCACCGTTCCGTCGCAATTCATGTCGCCGGGCGAAACCTGGGCCACGGCCCGGCCGGCCGCCACCAGAACGAGAATCAACCCCAGCGTGACGTGGCGAAGGCGCATCTTCGTCCCTCCAAGGACTGAGCGCATGACACAACGAGCGAAAGGGGGAGTCAGAGAGTTCCGAACCGCCGCGCCGATCGGTACACGAGCCGGTGTGCCGAGCGACCAGCGCCCCCGGTGCAATCGCATTGTAGCCTATTCAATCCGCCGTACAAAGCCTTGGGCGGAGTCATGACACGGTTCCTCTGGATATGCGTTCTCGATCTCCGCTTGCAGAAGCAAGAGCGGGGCATCGCCGGTGGGAGTCATGCGGAAGCCCCGCTGTATCGGCGCAGACCGAACCGCCAGAAGCGATTGGACACGATCAACAGCACGCCGGCAATCAGCACGGCCAGCAGACTGGCGGGCAGCGGCAGGTGCGCGTCGCCGCGCAGGTGCGGCAGATCGCCGAACAGGGCCGCCGCGGGAAACGTCGTGATGAACGCCAGCGGCACGATGAACGTCAGCAGCCATTGCACCCAGGGACGATAGACGACGATCGGGAAGCGGCCGGCCTCGAAGACGTTCCAGAAGACCATCTCGATGTTGTCGATGCGGACGAACCAGAAGCAAAGCGTCGCCAGCATCAGCCACATCGAGTACACGACGGCGTACGCGGCCGCGATCATGACGACGAACGTCAGCGCGGAACGCGGCGGAACGTAGCCCAGCAGCATCACGCAGCCGATCACGGCGACCGCCGTTCCGAGGACGACGTCCGCGACGCGCCAGACGACGAACTCGCGGATGCTGGACAGGAACTGGGCGTTGACCGGTCGAAGCAGGACGAAATCGAACGTGCCCTCACGGATGTCCTCCAAAACGCGGCGCATGTTGGGGACGATCGACATGCGGATGCCGCCGGCGACGATGCGGTACACGCCGACCAGCACCAGCATGTGCGGCACACCCCAGCCTTTGACCGACTGGACGTTGTGGAAGATCGTCCAGAGGGCCAGCAACTCCGCGCCCAGGTGCATGAGCGACATCACGACGCGCGCCACGAATTCGAAGCGATAGGCGGCGGTGTTCTGGACGCTCACCCGCATGAACAGGAAGATCAGTCTGAAGGCGCGCAGCAACATCCCGTCACCCGCTCACGGCCGTGTAGCGCTTTAGCGAGAGCTTCCATAACAGACGAAACGCCGCCGCCGCGGCGAGCAGCCAGGCCGCCTGAACGCCCAGGCCGAACAGGGCGTCCGCCTGCCGGTCGAGCTTGCCCATCAGCAGCTCGGTCGGGAAGGCGTATATCCATCGAAACGGCAGGCCCCAGGCAACCCAATAGACCGGTCCCGGCAGCGCCGACAGCGGTGCGAACCGCCCGCCGAGGAACATGCCCAGCCCGAAGTAGATTTCCGCGACGGCGTCCAGCTTCGTGATCCAGAAGCCGGCCAGCGCAACCACGTAGCCCAGCATGAAGCTGAGCGTCGCGGACAGCGCGAGCGCGACGACGCCGAGGCCAAACTGCCAACCCTGCGTCGCGAAGGTCGGCGTAACCAGCCAGGCGAATAGCGCCCACATCGGGATGACGAACGCCAGGATGACGATCTTGTAGGCGGTATTGCCGGCCATCGCTTCCCAGATCGGCATCACGGGGCGCAGCAGGATCGGCGACAGACGGCCGTTGCGGATTAGGTAACCGATCTCGTAAACATCCCAGGCGGTGGCGAAATGCCCCACGATCATCATGACGAAAAAGTAGGCGGCGAACTGTCCTCGGTCGTAGCCGGCGACGGCCTGATCGGCGTTGCTTTGGGCGGCCGAGCTCCACATCGCGTAGAGCACGGCGGGATTGACGAGCCCCCAGATCGCCCACAAGACGATTTCGCCGCGGTAGTGGAACATCACCGCGACGGATGCGCGGAGAAACGCGAGGTAGGCCCGGACGATCCGCATCATGGTTGATCGTCTCCGCCGTCCGATGCTGAGCCGTCGGCGCCTGATTGTCCGACGTGCCCGCGCGGTCTGCTCGATCCGTCGGTCTCCGTCTGTTCGATCTGCCCGTCCGGTCCGCCCGAGCCGCCGGTTCCCGATTGTTCGACCTGCCCGCCCAGTCCGCCAGCGCCAGGCGATTGTCCAAACGCCCGAGCGATGACGTCCTCGATCGGCGGGTCCTCGATCGTCAGGTCCAGGATCGGCAGGTCGGACAACAAGCGTGCGGTGAGATGAGCCGTCTGCTCCTTGGGGACGCGGATGGCGATCTTCCGCGGCTCTCGCATCAGCACGTGCCCTGCGGCGGCGAAGTCGTAGCCGCCCGCCTCACGGTCCAAGTCCATCTTGATGACCTTGAACGGGGCCAGTCGGGCCGACAGCTCGGCCAACGCGCCGTCAAAGAGCAGCCGGCCGCGATCGACGACGATGATGCGCTTGCACAAGGCGGTCACGTCGGCCATGTAATGGCTCGTCAGGATGATCGTCGCGCCGTGCCGATGGTTGTAGTCGGCGATGAACTTGCGAATCCTCGCCTGCATCGTGACGTCTACGCCAAGCGTGGGCTCGTCGAGAAAGAGGACGCGCGGCCGGTGCAGCAGCGAGACGCACATCTCGCATTTCATCCGTTCGCCGAGCGAGAGCGTCCGGGCCTGCTTTTTTAGGACGCCGCCGATGTCGAGCAGGTCGACCAGTTCCGCGAGCGTCTTCTTGTATTCGTCCTTGGGGATGCCGTACACCGCCGCGTGGACCAGGAACGAGTCCATCGCCGGCAAATCCCAATGCAACTGGGTCCGCTGGCCCATCAACATGCTGATGCGTCTCAGGTAGGCCGCCTCTCGCTTCCACGGGATGCAGCCCATGACGCGAGCCGTGCCGGAGGACGGGTGCAGCAAGCCGGACAGCATCTTGAGCGTGGTTGTCTTGCCGGCCCCGTTCGGACCGAGGAAGCCGACGATCTCGCCCTGCTCCACGGCGAAACTGACGTTGTCGACCGCACGGACGTCGCGGTAGACGCGATGCACCAGGCTGAACAAAGACGCCCAGAAGCCGCCCTCGCGTTCCGGCACGCGGAAGGTCTTGCAGATATGGTCGACTTCGATCTGCGCCATGATTGCCCGTCGTTCCGGCCGCAGCCGGGAGTCGCCCGCTTTCAGCCGGCATCGTCCACGGCTGTCGCTCCGGCGTCCTCCACGATGAACTCTGCTCGGGATGCTGCTCGTCGAAGCCGTCGCGCGTCCCGCCGAGATGTCGCAGAAGATACCCGAATCTGCTCGAATCGCCAGAAACGGCGGTACAGAGCAGGGCCGTTGAGCAGAGTAATCGCATTCTCGCCGCGTCGGCCGCGTCAGCACGGTCCTGAACCGAAGCGTCCCGGCTTGTCGGGACGGCTCTGTTCGCGAGAATGCGATGGTCCTGGGCCGTTGAGCCCGTCCGTCTTCGGCACGATTCCCGGTCAAGCCGTGCGGGCGCTGTCTATCCGGCGGTACCATACAGATGGCGTGCGGACGTCGCCGCGGCGGCGCGACCGACGACACCCGAGGGCAGTCGGGGCTGCCGAAGCCGGGAGCCCGCGACGCGACGGTCCTTTGTTGTCGCCAGCCAACAGCCATAATGCCCATGCAAGAGACAGACGATGACGGCACAGCAAGAGTCCGGCCCGTCGAGACGGACGGCGCTCGATCCAGCACGCACGCCCATCGAGTACCCGCGGCGTCGCGAG
>CAZERK010000235.1:1736-5994 GCA_964514515.1 uncultured Planctomycetaceae bacterium | reverse complement strand
CGGGCAGGGCGACGCTCTCGCCGTTGATCCGTCGAGCCGTGACGACCTTGGCGAGGTACTCCAGGTTGACTTGGTGGACGATGCCGGTCGCCGGCGGCACGACGCGGAACCCGTCAAACGCCGCCTGTCCCCATCGGAGAAACTCGTACCGCTCCTGGTTTCGGGCGAACTCCAAGTCCTCGTTGAGCCCCAAGGCGCGGGGGCTGCCATAGTAGTCCACCTGAACGGAATGGTCGATCACCAAATCGACCGGGACGAGCGGATTGATCTTCTTGGGATTGCCTTTCAGCCGCACCATCGCGGACCGCATGGCCGCCAGATCGACCAGGGCCGGCACGCCCGTGAAGTCCTGGAGCACGACGCGCGAAGGCATGAACGGCAGGTCCCTCGCTTCGACGCCCGCGGGCTGCCAGGATGCCAAGGCCGTGACATCGCCTTCGCGGACGACGCCGTTCCCCGCGTGCCGCAGCAGGTTCTCCAGCAGGACCTTGAGGCTGAAGGGCAGGCGCGACAGGTCGGCGAGACCTTGCCGACTGAGCGTTTCCAATCGGTAGTAGGTGTAGTCGCCGGAGCGTGTTCGCAAAGGTGCTTTCGCCGCGAACAGGTCGGTTTGCCGTGTTGTGCTCATGGTGCTTCCTGTACGTGAGCCGCATGACGGCGAGTCGAACGGAGCAGCCGCGTGGCCCGGACGCGCGGCCCTCGGCGGGGCATTATAGCCAGAAGACTCCGAGTCGGTGCAATCGCACGATTGCAGTCAGGACCGCGGTTGCTAGGCCGACGGCTGGGCCCGAGCTCGTGTTGAACAATCTCCGTTGCGGGATTAGGCTCTCGCGGCAAGTCCTTCCATGAACGGGCTACGCCTGAAAGCGGCGTTGGAGGGGCTTGGCTGCGGGCGACACGGGAGCGGGTTGTCGATGAAGTCGGAGCATCCGTTTGGCGAGGTGCTGACAGACGCGCAGGCCCTGTTGGAGGCCTCGCGGTGTTTGATGTGCGAGGATGCTCCGTGCGTGGCGGCGTGCCCGGCCGAGGTGCCGGTCAAGCATTTCATCCGAGCGATTCGCTTCGAGTCGCCTCGACGAGCCATCAATCTGATTCGTCAGCGGAACGTTTTCGCGGGCGTGTGCGGATTGGCGTGCCCGGTCGACGAATTGTGCGTCGGGGCGTGCAGGAGCACGGATCTCAGCACGCCGATTGCCATCGGTCGGTTGCAGCATTACGCGGCGGTGAAGGACCTACAGGCAGGTCGCGCGGCTCCGGAGAAGGCCCTGGCCCCGGCGAAGGCGCCGCCGGGAGAGCCCGTCGCCGTCGTCGGCGGGGGGCCGTCCGGTTTGGCGGCCGCGGCGGAGTTGGCGAAGCTAGGCCTGCGGCCTACGGTCTTCGAGAAGCGAAAGCTGGCCGGCGGCATCTGTACGTACAGCGTGCCTGGCCACCGTCTACCGCATGAACTGGTCGCGGCGGAGATCGACTGTATCGTTCGTCTTGGCGTGCGGGTCGAAGGCAATTGGTCGCTGGGCGACAGCGCGACGTTGGACGGTCTGTTCTCCGAAGGCTATGCCGCGGTTTACCTCGCGATGGGCCTGCAGGAGGCGGCGGTGCCGGCCCTTTCAGGCAGCGACCTGAAGGGAGTTTTGACCTGGCGGCACGTGCTGGACGGCGGGGCGGCCCATCGCTTGGGAGAAGGAGGCAAGCCGACTGTGCCGGCGCACGTCGTCATCGTGGGCGGGGGCAGCGTCGCGATGGACGTGGCGACCACCGTCTTGCAGCTTGGAGCGACCGACGTCGATCTCGTCTGCCTCGAAGGTCCAAGCGAGATGCCGGCCTATCACGATGAGTTGGACGAGGCCTGGGATGCCGGCGTCCGGATGCACGGGCGGGCGATGCCGTTGGAGCTGACGGGCAGCGGCGGCGCCGTGACGGGGCTGCGGGCCGTGCGGATTCGCTGGAAGGAGCCGGGCAAGTTCGTGCCGTCCAACGCTGTGCCGATCGCCGGTACGGAGTTCTGGCTGCCGGGCTCGATGGTCGTCTTCGCGATCGGGGCTCGGCCGTCGCCGGGGTTGCGGGCGGCGCTGCCGGGTGTTCAGTTTGATGACGCCGGCCGAATCGTCGTCGATACCGAGACGCAGGCGACGTCTCGACCGGGCGTCTTCGCCGGAGGCGATCTGGCGTCGGGCGGCGGCATGACGATCGTGAAGGCCGTCGCGGAGGGCCGCCGGGCGGCGCAGTCCATCGCGGCGCACCTGTCGCACAACAAGGCATCCGGCCCTGTTTGAAACCCGGCAGGCTTGCCGCGGGAAGCCGGGCCGAGCAAGGCGATTCGATGATTACGCATCACGCGAACTTGTCCGTCGACTTCTGCGGTGTGCGCCTGGCCAATCCGTTCTTGCTGTCGGCGGCACCGCCGACCGACGATCTGGACATGGTGCGAGCAGCCTTCGACGCGGGCTGGGCAGGCGCCGTGCTGAAGACGACCTCCGTCGAGACGGAGCCGGTCGATCTCGTCTACCCGATGATGAGCGCGATCCATCACGAGGGCCGCCGCATCGCCGCGCTCGGCAACATCGATCTCATCTCGGAGCACCCTATCGACGTCGTCGAGAAGCGCGTCACGACGCTCAAGCGGGAGTTTCCCGACCGCGTCGTGGCCGTCAGCATCATGGGCTCGCGCAGAGAAGACTGGCAGACGCTCGTCAAGCGGCTGGAGGACGCCGGAACCGACGTTATCGAATGCAGCTTCTCCTGTCCGCAGGGCAGCATGGGCCAGGAGCCTGGCGCGATGCTCGCCCAGAGCGTGGAAGCGACGCAGCGTGTGACGGGCTGGATCAAGCAGGCCGCCCGCAGGTGCCCCGTCGTCATCAAGATCACGCCGCAGGTGGCGAACATCGTCGAGGTGGCACGGGCGGTGCAACGCGGCGGGGCGGACGCCATCTGCGCCGCGAACACGATTCCCGCCCTGATGGGCATCGACCTGAAGACGTTCGTGCCCTATCCCAACGTCCGCGGCAGGAGCACGTACAGCGGCATGTCGGGGCCGGCGATCAAGCCGCTCACGCTGCGGACGCTGGCGGAGATTCGGCGGCACGTCGATCTGCCGATCACGGCGACGGGCGGGCCGGTCACGTGGCGCGATGCCGTGGAGATGATGCTGGTCGGGGCGACGACGGTTCAATTCTGCACGGCCGTCATGCATTATGGGTACGACATCATCGAGGACTTGTGCGACGGGCTGGCGTTCTACCTCGAAGAGCGAGGCCTCGCCGTGCCGCGAGAGTTGGTCGGCCAGGCGCTGCCGAACATCGTGGGGCATCACGAATTGCCGCGCGGGACCCAGGTCGTGTCGTCGCTGATCGAAGACCGCTGCGTCCGGTGCGACCTCTGCTACACGGCCTGCCGCGACGGCGGGCATCAGGCGATCAAGCTGCGGATGCCCGAGCGGTTGCCCGAGATCGACCGCGAGCGATGCCCCGGCTGCCGGCTGTGCGTCACGGTCTGTCCCGCCGACGCGCTCGAGATCGTGGAGGCGTAGCGCGCCGCCTGCGGGACTGTCCTCTGCGAAAGCGTCCGTGTTCAGCGGGCGCCTCTATCAGAGCCGCGACTCGCCGCGGCGGGTCGCGGTCCATCGCCTTGCTGCGCAACCGCTTGCTCACGCGCGCGGCTCTGAGCGGAGGGATGTAGCCCGGCATGAGCAGAGCTGCGACCGTGAGGGAGCGGTTTTCCTGCCTGACGCAGGAGGGCTCCTTCACGAGTCGGTCTCATCGCGTGCCATCGCGGCGCCGCCCGGACTGAAGTCCGGGGCTCGTCGGCGGCATGAGTCGGCCTCGTGCGACTGCGGCCCAGACGGACCCGTCTACGCTAAACACGTGCGTGAAGGCGGTGTATCGGAGCTGCGTGACTCGGCCCTGCCTTGCGTATCTCCTCAGGCTTGCGTCTACAGCGGGCTGGCGCGGAAGAATCTTGCGCTGACGCCGTCGGGTCCGACGCGCAGCGTGACGCGGCGCTGGCATCGCGGGCAGTATCCGACGTAGCAGCTTGCGTCCGGCTCGCGATAGACCCGAGCGTAGACGCCGCAGCATTCGAAATGGATGCCGACCCAGGGCCGGCGCTGTCCCCTCGCTGCTTCCGTCTTTCCAGGCTTTGTTTTCGCAAACGCCTTGGCGGGCGTTGACGACGGCACGCTCGGGTCCGGTTCGCCCTCCTTGGCCGGGGCGATTGAATAGTCCCCGTCCGCCGAGGAGATGATGTCGATGTGCTGCCTCTGTCG
>CAZERK010000235.1:0-1726 GCA_964514515.1 uncultured Planctomycetaceae bacterium | reverse complement strand
CGTGCCGGCATAATCCCGATATCGGCATCGGCGGCGGCCGCGATCAAGAGCCCCCGCCGGTCGGCGGTCAGAACGCGTGCGCCCTGACAGGGCCGCGCGCCGGCGTCGGTAGGCCGCGTGACGTTCTACTTGATGCCGTGCATCATCTTCTTCAGCAAAGGCGTGAAGATGAACAGCAGCAAGGCCGATGCGCCGGTGGTCGCCGCGATGAATAAGAAGATGTAGGCAAACCCCTTGCCGGCCGTCATGCCGCCGATCTGGCCCGCGAAGACGTTTGCCAATGCAGCGGACAGAAACCAGACGCCCATGAACATGCCGACCAGCCTTTGCGGCGAGAGCTTCGTAATCATGGACAGGCCGACGGGCGATAGGCACAACTCGCCGGTCGTCAGCAGGAAGTACGCCAGCACCAACCAGATCATGCTGCAGAGTCCCTGCGATTCCGCCCGCTCGGCGCCCATCCAAAGCATCAGGTAGCCCAGGCCCAGTTGCAGGAGTCCCATCGAGAACTTGAACGGTGTCGATGGCTCGAGTCGCCGTCGGTCAAGCCAGACCCAAAGCCATGAGAATGGGATGCTCATGAGAATGATCAGGGCCGGGTTGATGAAGTTCACGACGAATGCGGCGGGCAAGTTATAGCCGAAGATGTCCCGGTCGATCTTGAGTTCGGTAAAGCGCGTGATTGTGCTGCCGGCCAACTCAAAAAAGCCCCAGAACATCATGGAGAACGTGCAGAGCACGACGATGACCACCATGCGGCCGCCTTCGTCCGTCTGTCCGCCCCTCCACATCAGATAAACCACGCACGCGAGCATCAGGCACAACGGAGCGACCCAACTGTACGCCGGCAGCGAGATTTCATGGGGGCCGATGGTCAGGTGCCTGGGTCCGGACGCCGCGTGCGTGGCGAACAGGGCGAAGCCGGCGAGGGCGACGACGAGCGCCAGCAGCGTAGCGCCGGCGGCACTTGTTCCCTTCGCCTTGTAGTGCGGCTTGGCGGATTCCCAAAGCAGGTAGGCGAGCACCGGGACCGCGATGTACAGCGCGAGTTTTTGGACCCAGGCGGGGTGGCAAATCAGGTACGCCATCAGCGGGACCAACGCGCAGATGCCAACCACTAGCAGGAGACTGCTTGGAATCCCCAAGGGTCCGCGCGTCAGCGAGGCGCCCTCGGGCGGCAGCCCGCGGCTTCCGATCGTCCGCCGTCCCATGAAGAAGATCACGAGCGAGGCGACCATGCCGATGCCGGCGAGGAGATAACCGAGGAACCACGCGTACTTCTGGGCGATGCCGCCGGAGAAGCTGGCCAGCGTGGCGCCGATGTTGATGCCCATGTAGAAGATGGTGAACGCAGAGTCGCGACGCGCGTCTCCCGGCTTGTAGAGCGTCCCCACGATGGTCGAGATGTTCGGTTTGAAGAAGCCGTTTCCGCAGGCCAACAGACCGAGCCCGATGAAGAACATCGGCATGAGCGGCTTGAAATCGGCCCCTCCGCGGATCATCAAAGCGTGCGTGGTCAGCGTGAACTGCGCGAGCGACATCAAGATGCCGCCGATGTAGATGGCGCGTCGCTGTCCCAGCAGCCGGTCTGCCAACATGCCGCCGATGAACGTGGCGGCATAGACGAAGCCGAGGTACGCGCCGTAGATCTCGTCGGCGACGCCTCCGTCGACGAGCAGCACGCTGGTCATGTACAGGACGCGAATGCCCCTCATGCTGTAGAAGC
>CAZERK010000234.1:0-5995 GCA_964514515.1 uncultured Planctomycetaceae bacterium | reverse complement strand
GATTTAGACAAGCAGCGCACTCAAACCGCCCCGTGGCAAGATGACGCGAAGACGCCCATGAACGAGCAGCGGCCGCTCGGCCGGCGGGCCCAGACGAAGCAAGACATCCGCCGGAGCGTCAGGCCGGCGTTTCAAGGGCGGCGCGTCCAAGATGCTGCGACGCGCACGACGAAAGTCGAGGTTGGCCGCGACGACCAACACCCGACGGCCGCCCTCGACGCGCCAACCGACGGCCAGCACGCAGTCCGCGTCTGGCGGAGCGACGTTCAAGACGAAGCAGTTCCGCGGCCTGGCCAAGTCCGCGATGAAGCGACGCCGCAGCGCTGCCGCGAGGCCCAGCCGCCGGACCATCGTCGCCGCGCCGGCGTTGCACCAATGCAGGACAACGTGGTCGAAGAACGCGAGCTTCCCGTAGAACGGGTCCGTCTTGGGCAGCATGAACCGGCGCGAGGGCGCCACGTCCAAGCCGAAGTTCATCTGCTGCCGCTCGAACAACTCGAAGCCGCTGTTCACGAAGGAAACGGCCGACGGCAGGAAGTTGTTGAGCACGCCGACGAGACAGGCGAAGGCTCGCTTGCCGGGCCGGACAGCCGCGCGCGGCGAGTCAGGCGTCTCGGCCGCGGCCAGGACCGGCAACGCCAAGGACGGCAAGACCTCGCGCACGAACCGGTGCAGTTGGCCGTCGGCGTGCCGCGGCTCCATGTACCAGGACGATCCGACGATAGCGTTATAGCCCGCGCGACGGACCGTCGAGGCCGCCTGGGGGTTGAGCTCCTCGGCGAGGAAGCAGAAGTCCGGGTCCCGCCGCCTGGGGCCGCTGACGATCATCCGTTGAAGCTCGGCCGGCAGCGCGTGGCCCATATCGACGCGCGCTCCGTCCACGCCGAACTGCTGATAAAACGGCAGGACGTCCGCGAGCATCCTCCAGAGCGGCAGGTTGGGATGGCGACCGGGGAACTTGCTCGCCTTGATCGTATCCGTGAAGACGTAAGGCGGCTGCTGGCCTGGCGCGTGCAGATGCGGCGTCGAAGCCGTCGGATGGTCCAGGTAGAGCCGAAGGAAGGTCACGTCGGTCCAGGGGGGCTGGGGATCGTTCATCACGTCGGAGAAGCCCGGCGGCGTGACAACGCCGAACCCCCGAGCGATCTCGCCGAGCAAGTCCCGCGGCGGCTCGGCTCGACATCGCTGTGCGAACCGCGCCCAACGTTCCGGCGCGGCGACGTTCGGCGCCGGACGGAACCGTGCAAGATGCCGCTGGAGAGCGGTCTGATTGAAGACGTCGCGGAGCTGCGCGACGTCTGGGATGCCGGCGCCATGACCTTCGATGCGCGGCGGCCCGTACGCCGCGGCGGTCGCGGCGTCGATCCAATAGAGCCAGTCCGGATGATCGAGAATCAGGTCGCTGTCGCGCGAGACGGTCCGCGGCGAGAAGTCGATCATCACCCTCATGCCCACGGCATGGGCCGCTTCGACAAAGGCGGAGAACTCCGCCTCGACGTCCAGCCCGCTGTCGTCCAGCAGCCGATCGTGAAGATCGCTCTCCAACCGAAAGAAGTTCTTCACCGAATAGGGACAGCCCGCCTCGCCCCTGCGGAACGCCTGGCTGACACCAGCAATCGGCAGGAGGTAGATCGTGTCGACGCCCATCCGCAGCAGGTGCGGCAGCAGGAGGATCGACTTCAGGAACGTGCCGGTCTCGGTCCAGACGCCGGTCGGCCGCAGACTCCCGTCGCCGTTATGATCCCAGGCGGTCGTCGTTCGAACCAGCATCCCGTAGATGTTCGCGGCACGAATCCAGTCGCCGCCGCGCATTAGGAGTCGCGGGCCTTGGCCCGCGCCTGCGCGCGAATCGAGCAACGCTCGCCGCCGATTGCTATCTGAATTTGCCGCGCCCAGGCCGAATCCGATACCAGACAGGCTGCGGCGCGCAAGCTGTCGTTCGCCGCGAGCAGGCAGAATCACGCGATCGAGGCACGCAAGCAGGAACCGATAGGGCTCGACCGTGACCTCACCGCGCGCCGTCGGTCGGGCGTCGCTGTAGCCCCAACAGTTCCACAAGACAGGAATGCGGTACGTTCGGCGCCGTCCGTCTCGCTCGACCCGACGGCGAACGTACTCGCAAACGCGGCTCAGATCGCTCTCGCCGCTTCCTGCATCGTCTCGCGATGGAGGCTCACGATCGTGGGCGCCGCCCGGTCGGCCGGGCGCGCACGGCTTGCTCGGTTTACATGATCTGCCTGGACTGCACATCTCGCCCGGCGCGCACAGACCGCCCGGTTTGCACGGTCCGCTCGGCCTGCCCGGCCGGCGCGATGCGCCCGTCGCGGCATCGGCGTTCTGGTCGTTTGTCGTCATGGGTGCGTCATGCGCGTGGCACGGACGGCTCACGTCGAAGGCCGCTTTACTCGCGGCCGTATCGGCGAATCTTCCATCGGCGACGGCGTTCCTTGCTGCGCAGCTTGGCGTCAACCTGCCCTTGTATTTCGCGCCAGACGTCCTTCCAGCCGCGCGGCGTTGCACGGGGACTGGTGAGATATCTTTTCAAGAAGCGCAGCCGGTCCGTTCGCGTGCAACCGGGGCATCGCGGCAAGCTGGCCGCCAGCCTGACCAGGATGCGATTCCGATGGCTCGCCGTCGCCGTGCCGACGTAACGGACGCCCTCCAGGTCGACGAGCGTCAGTACGGGCGGTCCCTCAAGCGGCTCCGGCCAGGAAACTAGCAGATTCGACGCCTTGAAGTCGCGGTGGGCGAAACCTCGATCGGAAAACCTCCGCAGCAAGCCGACCATCGTCTCCGTCAGTCGGCCCTTGGCGGCGAGCCGTCGCTCAGCCGGCCATGCCGTCAGCCGCTGTGCCAGAAAGACCTCCAGGTCCACGGCCCCGACCACGAAGTCCGAGATGCAAACCGAATCCGTTCGCAGCAGACCGGCGGCATACCGCTCGACAACCGCCAGCGGCTGGGCGACCGGCAGATTCCGATTGAGCAGCATGTTCGCCGTCTTCCACGACCGCATGTTGCGCGACGGCCCCACGGCGTGCAGGATTCGCTTGAGCAACGTCCTGGCGAGCGGCCGCTTGACAACGACCTCCGCCGCTCCGTCCTCGACCGGCAGCCTCGCTCGAAAGACGAGGGCCGTGTGCGAGTCCTTGAGCAGCGTCTGCTTGCGAGGATCAGCCCAGTCCGATGGGCTGGCGAGCCACCGTTCCCATTGCGATCGCGTGAAGACCGACCGGGCGGCGGCCGCGGACGGACTCGGATGCTTGCTCCGCAGCAGGGCCAGTCCGCGCCAACCCGGCGCCGGCCGAATCTTCGCAAAATACTGGCCGTTTCGCCGGCTGCGTCGATCGCGTTTCGCCCAAAGCCGATCCGCGTGGCGATCAGCCTGCGCCGCCAGCTTCACGAGCAACTCTCGAATCGCAACCGGGCGGTTTCGCGCCCACGGGCTCGCAAGGGCGAACGCGTCGCGGCTCTTCAAGTAACCGCGCAGGAACCGAAGCCGTTGGGCGCGCGTCGCATGGCTGCGGAACCATTGGTTGAGCTGCGCCAAGTTGGCGATCATCTCGGCCGCCGAGACGGCCCAACCGACGCGCACGTCGTACAGGTCGACGAACAGGGCTTCCCAGGCCCCGTCGACGAACCGAACCAAAACGTTGCCGGGATGCAGGTCGCCGTGACGGAACCCGCATTGATGCGCTCGTGCGACGAGCCGGGCGACCGCGTCGATCAGCCCGACGGCTTGCCCGTGGCATGCACGCACCTTCAGCCAGGCATCGCTCAAGGCCTCTACGCCTTCGGCCGCCTCGGTCATCAACAGGGACGTCACGCCGAGCCCGTTCGGGCGTTGCCAAGCCGCCGCGACGGGCGCGACGGCGTTCACGGCATGGGCTGCGGCATACAACGCGACGTTGTATTCGTGGAGGGCCGGCGACCCGAACAACCGCGCCTTGGCGCGGGCCACGAAGCCCTCGGGATGGTACAGCTTGACGTAGTAGGCTCGGCCGTGGTGCACGACGCGCCAGACTTCCCGATGGCTGCTGTGTTTGACGCGAGAGGCCGTCGGGCCGGCTTGCAGGTCGAACCAGTCGATCCCATCCAGGCGCAGAACGGCGACGTGCCGCTGGCTGATGCGCCAACGAAACCGGCCGCGGTCCATCTCGACGAAGGCCGTCGACGGGAGCGGCACGCAGCCCGCATGCACCGACACACTCTGCGTCATGGGCGAACCTTCTCCCGCGAGGCCGTCCGTCACGGAAGCGTCAGGAACCGGTGATGTAGAGGAGAAGCCGCTCGCGGGCAAGCCGCCCTCACCGCCCATCGTGCGAGGTGTGATACCGATGTTATGCCCGTCGAAGTCTCCGTTCAAGACCAATCTCGCCGAACGCCTCAACTAGAGAAGACGATCGCCGGATCGGAATCGGTGCGCGATCGACCTGCCGACACCCCAGTCCAGCCGGAGAAAACCGTCACCAATCCGCGATCTGAGCGCGATCGACTCTGCGACAGTCTGATCGACCCGATTCATCGTAGTCTAACAACCGCTTGATGCCCTGCCACGCGTCGTACCCTGCGGGCTGACCCTCGACATGCTCTGAGAGCCGCCGGCCTTGGCCGTGCTTCGCGCGTAGCGTTCCCGGCGCGCCGGGATGGCCGACGCGAAGGACTGGGAGGCTCGCTTATGCCCTGCGTCGGCCACGGGGGGCCGACGCCACGCGGAGACGTGGAACGCTCTGACAAGGCTGGGATAGGTGTCCTCGACCTCTCGCGTCTTTCGCAGCAATTGACGCCATCGCCGGGAACCGGGCCCGATGTTGTCAAGCGGTATTGTTACTGAGGCCGAACTTGGATGGCTCGCTTGGGTCTCGTCGGACAGGCCTGCTGACAGAGCCCGCAACCGGTGCAGCCTCGGCCGGTCCGGGCCGGATCGATGACGCGCACGGTCCCGGCGGCATCCAGCCGAATCGCCGCCTCCCCCAACGGGCAACGGTCCAGGCACAGCCGACAGTCCTCGCCCTTGGCACGCATGCAAAGTCGATGGTCCACCACGGCCAGGCCGATTCGAAAGTCGAACTTCGTGATGAGCTTGAGCGCCTTGCTCGGACAGGCCCGCATACAGGCCAGCTCGTCGCACATCGTGCACGGCTGCCGTTCGGGATGGATGATCGGCGTACGATCCAACTCCTCATCTTTGCCGCGGATCGGTTCGATGGCGTCGACGGGACATGCGTCGACGCAATTGCCACACCGATAGCACGTTTCCAGAAACGCCTTCTCCGCGATCGCGCCCGGCGGCCGCAGATGCGCTTCAAGCAGCAGTTCAGGGGGCAAACGAGACTCGATCAGTCCCGCCAGCGGCTGGAGAAGCCGCTCCAAGCCGGCGGTGAAGAAACGACGCCGGTCGTGCGGCGGCAGGTCCTCCATGCGCTCCTCAGCAGCCATCGGTCGCCCTCGATCAGGCGGCACGGTTTCCCTGCGGATGCCGCCTCGATATCCTATTGTACCGCATCGTCACGCGGGCATCCTGGGCGCGGACGCGGCCGGCCGCGCGAGCAGCGTAACCGCCGTCGGCCACGACGCCGCCTGATCGAGGACTGACATGGCCCGACCCGTCAGCCAGGAGATGATGAACACGGCGGAGAACGTCTTCCGCCTCTACCTGCGGGATCGCGGGCTGAAGTACACGCCCGAGCGTCGCAAGCTGCTCGAAGCCGTCATGCGCAACAACGAGCATTTCGAGGCTGAGCAGCTCATGCTCGATCTGCGGCAGGTCGCCCAGCGCGTCGGCAAGGCGACGGTCTATCGCACGCTCAAGTTGTTGGTGGATTGCGGCATCGTTCGCGAGGTGCATTTCAGCAACAAACAGGTGCATTACGAGCACACGTACGGGCAAGACCCGCACGATCACATGGGCTGTCACCGCTGCGGACGGATCATCGAATTCGACGCCGCCGAGGTCGTACGGCTGCGGACCGTCCTGTCGGCCCGGCAGGGCTTCTAC
>CAZERK010000233.1:0-5997 GCA_964514515.1 uncultured Planctomycetaceae bacterium | reverse complement strand
CTGGCGGTAATAGACCAAGGCGCTGTCGCGACGCGCCTCCACAAACCCGGCCTCCCGCAGGACGGCCAGATGCGTGGAGACCGTCGACTGGTCAAGGCCCGCCCGATCGGTCAGCCCGCAGACGCACATCTCCCCGCTGAGACAGGGCATCCAGGATCATCAGCCGCACGGGATGGGCCAGGGCCTTGGCGATCCGCGCCCGGGCTGCAAACTTCCCCTGCAGGGGCTCTTGTTTAATTGCTATATGGCAATATGACCATATATAGCTGTTGTTATCAAGTCTCCCATACGCTCCGCCGGCGCCTCAAACGGAAACGGCGGCCTCGCTCCGTGTACCTTCCAATCGGTCGGGGAATCAGCCGGTCTTGGCGAGACGGTCGAAGCTCAATTCCAGGCGGTCCTTGACGAGCTGCATGCTGTCGGGGCGGGCGGCCCGCTCGGGTTGGCAGCAGTCCTCGATGAGCTTGAGCAGGGCGGGGTCTAACTGGCGGTCCTTGTCGAAAACGCCGGTCCGCCAACGGTCGAGACTGAAGCCGGTCTTGCCGACGGCGAGAGAGTTCAACTCCGTCTCGACGGAACGGCCCAGGAAGATCCGGTGCATCGTGGCGCCCAAACCAAAAACGTCCGTCCGTTGGTCGAGGATCTGGCGGTCCACCTGCTCCTTCGCGATGAAGTCTTTGGTGCCCTGGATGCGCTGCTTGCGCGTGAACATCGGGCAGGCCTGGCCGAAGTCGATGATCGTCGGCCGGCCGCTCTTGGCGCAGAGGATGTTCCGCGGCTTGAGGTCCGCGTGGACGAAGCCGCGGTTGTGCAGATCGTGAAGCCCGTCAGCCACGTGCCAGAAGATCTTGAGCAACAGGGGCTGCGACGCGTCCTCCGCGAACTTGTCGAGCGATAACCCCTCGATGAAGTCCAGGATGTTGTAGGCTTCGACGGCCCGGAGCTTGCGCTTGACGATGCCGAACTCGTGCGTCTTGCGGAGAACCGGATGGTTGTTCTGGACGCCGATGTCAAACTCGATACGAAGCTGCCGGATCTGGGATTGGTAGTTGGGCGCGCTGGCGGAGACAAACTTCTTGCAATACAGCTTGCTGTCCTTGATGTCCCGCATCAGGCAGACCGTGGTGCCGGCGCCGACGCCCAATTCACGCACGAAGACGAGATTGTCCAAACGCTTTGCCATCGCAAAACCGCAGGCAAGAGCCCTCGTCCGCCATCGCTGACGCGCGAACCTATGGCGCGTGCCCTCAAGTCGCGCCGGCCCGCATCTCCGGTCCCGTCCTGCCGATCCAAACCGGACTCTGATGGTCCACGGCGCGGCGACGGATCTCCGCTGAAGGCTCTTTCGTCTGTTGGCCCCCAACCGCTTGATGTTCCCGTGGCCCAGCCGTAACCGCCCTGAGACAAGCGTACGCGGGCCGAGGTTTGAAAACCGCCTATCTTTCAGTGAGCGATGCGCCAGGGAGAGCAGGTTGCATGGAGGCTATGAGAGGGAAGATTACAATATCGGTCCTTCTCCCTCGCTCGCGCCGTCAACTCACGACAACACTAGTATAACGGCCGGTTAGGTGTCCTTCCAGGATAGTTTTCGCCAGCCAAAACAGCCTTCGGGCCGGCGTTCGTCGGGTGCGCAACGCCAAGACCAGAGCCACAGCCCTGAAACGCAACCCACGATCGTAACGCCGGGGCCACAAAACTCGATTCCATTGCTCCGGACCAAACCGCCTTCTGCGACGGCGGGGCAGACGTCGGGTTCGCAGAATTCCGAGAAGCACCGAGACAATTGCGATATCGGATAGCCGATCACGATGCCGGTTGCCGATCAAGAAGGGCGAAGGGCGCGCAGCTCTGCTGGTAGAGTGCCGCCTAACCGGCACTCGCAGGCGTTCGATGGCGCGAGGACACGAAGCGACGAGGGAGCCCGAGGCGCAGAACTTGCCCTCTGTTTGGCGCAGGCCCGATATCTTCGCGCGAATCAGGGCTGCCGCAGGCGAGCCGTTTGAATTCAATTGACGCCACTCTCTTGAATTGTAGGAGTCGTACGACACGCCCGTCCATTTCTTATCGGTACCCAGCACGCGAATGCGAGAGGCGGCTCCGATTCCGCGCATTGCAGACAAAAAGACCGCGCGCGAGTTGTATACTTGGTTGGAGAGCAGCCACGAAGGAGCTGGGGCATGGGTTCTTTGGATCTGAGGCGACTGCTCGCAGGCTGGGAGTACGAGCCCAGTCAAATCACCGTTCGCAAGATCGTCGGTGACGACGGATCGGTTAAGATCCAGATGCGCCTGGATCTCGGCCTGCTCCAGATGGAACCGACCGGGCGACCCGACGGTAAGCAGCCGCATGGTTTCACATCACTGCTGGAGCAACAGGAGTCTCTCCGTGACGAGTATCTGAAGAAGAACGGCACCGCCTTGGGCTTCGAGATCCAGCCGGACGTGTGCCAGGAACTCCGCGAAGAGGCCGTTCAGTATTATCACCGTTACCTTGCGGAATTCGTCCTAGAGGACTTTGAGGGTGTGGCCCGCGACACAGCTCGAAACCTCCGCGTGCTCGATCTGTGCCGCGACCACGCCCGGGAGGAATCCGACCGCGTCGCCGTGGAGCAATACCGCGGCTACCTCATCATGATGAACACGCGGGCCCAGGCGCACGTGGCGCTGCGCCGGGGCGCTTTCAAGACGGCCCTCGCGCGCGTCAAGGCTGGACTGAACATGGTTCGCGAGGTCATGACCGATCAGGGCCAGGAAGAAACGTTCGACAGGGCAACCGAAGTCATCATCCTCAAGGCCCTCCACGACGAGATTGCAGCGCGACTGCCCGCCGACCCCATCGAGCGGCTGGAGTTGGAGCTCCAGAAGGCGCTGGCAGAGGAGCGCTACGAAGATGCCTGCGTCCTCCGCGACCGGATGGCCGCCGTCCGCGTCCAGCAGAACACCACCCCTCGTAAGAAACAGAAAGACTGAAGCCTCTCCATGCGTGCGCGTCTTTGACAAGCGTCGGCCTGCGGGGGCCGACGTCATACCCGTCAGCGGCTAGCCCTGTTCTCGGTCCATGTCCGCCGTTCCCTGAGCGCGATTGGGAGCGCTCTCAGAATCGCCCCTTCGCGGCGCCGCCCGGACTGGAGGCCGGGGCTCCCTGACGCGACGATAGGGCTCATTGCCGGCCGTTATTCGACCCTGATCGCCGATCGGGGCCGAGAACACGCCCCGCCGACGGGCCTGACGCGTCCCGCAAACGCTTGGCACGCCGGGTTCGCCTGCCGCCGCGCTCAGGCATAGAATGGGAAGAGGGCTCGGAGAGCGGGGCACCGTCTTCTTGTCGCGTTCTGGGGGGAACGCGTCAAACCATACCGACCTACGGGCGGCACGCCTCGCATCTCCTATTCCGCGCCGGCTTCAAGAACGGCCGGACGAGGGGGGGTTGAGGATGACGAATCGAAGCGGCTACTCGACGTATCGTCTTGCAGTTCCGTTCTTGTTGGGAGTCTGGTTCTGCCTTGCGGCAGCCGCGCGCGCGGACGATCGTGACGACGCCGATCCCGTCGATCTCGCCGTGACAGACGTCGGACGCGACGACTGCAACGGAAACGGCGTGGCCGACGCCGACGACATCTCGGGCGGAACCAGTCAGGACTGCCAACCGGACGGCATCCCGGACGAATGCCAACGCAGCTCGGCGGGCGGCCCCCTGCTCACGGAGGACTTCGATGACATCACGACGCTGGCAGGCGACGGTTGGACGCTGATCAACAGGAGCATTCCGCTCGGCCCCGAAGGCTGGTTCCAGGGCAACCCGATCGTCTTCGCCGCCCACGCCGGCGCGACCGACGCCTACGTCGCCGCGAACTATGAATGCGCCGGCGGAGGCTCCGGAGCCATCATCAGTAATTGGTTGCTCACGCCTGTCCTGGACCTTGAGGACGGCGCGACGCTCCGCTTCTGCACGCGGACCATCCAGGCCAGCACGTTCCCTGATCGTCTCCAGGTCCGCATGAGCGTGTCCGGCTCCAGCACGGACGTCGGAACCGACGCTTTGAGCGTCGGCGTGTTCACCACGACGCTGCTCGAGATCAACGCCGACCAGGCGATCGGTGGCTATCCTGAGAGCTGGACGCACTACGACGTCGTACTCAGCGGCATCGGCTCGCCGACGACGGGGCGTCTGGCGTTTCGCTACTACGTCACGGATGCCGGCCCGGATGGCAGCAACTCCAACTACATCGGCGTCGACACGGTCCGCGTGATGGGACCGCCGGACAACGACTGCAACGACAACGATATCCCCGACGAATGCGACGTCGCCAGCGGCGTCAGCCTGGACTGCAATGCAAACGGCGTCCCGGACGAATGCGATCTGACGAACGGCACGAGCGCCGACTGTAACGACAACCATGTGCCCGACGAGTGCGACATCGCATCGGGCGGCAGCGCCGACGCCAACAGCAACGGTGTTCCCGACGAGTGCGAGACGCCCATCGACGACTGCAACAACAACGGCATCTCCGACGCGATCGAGCTGTCCGTCGATCCCAGCCTGGACTGCAACGAGAACGGCGTCATCGATGAATGCGACATCGCCGACGGAACCAGCTTGGACTGCCAGCCGGACGGCATCCCCGACGAATGCCAGGTCGGCGACCTGACACCGCTGTTGACGGAAGGCTTCGACGACGTGGAAGCCTTGGTCGACGACGGCTGGGCCGTTGTCAACCTGAGTTCGCCCCGGGGTGGGACCGACTGGTTCCAGGGGAATACGGCCGTCTTCTCGGCGTTTGAAGGAGCGCCCGCCTCCTACGCCGCCGCGAACTTCGAGAACGTCGGCGACGCGGACGACGCCGTCGTCAGCGACTGGCTGATCACGCCGGAGTTGACGCTGGCCGACGGGACGGCGCTGACCTTCTACACCCGCACCAAGCCGCAGAGCAAATACCCCGACCGTCTCCAAGTGCGCATGAGCCGATCGGGTTCGAGCATCGACGTGGGTGCGACCGTCGAAAGCATTGGCGTCTTCGACGCGCTGCTCCTGGAGATCAATCCGCAGCAGGCGCTCGGCGGCTACCCGGAGGACTGGACGCAGTATCGCGTGCTGCTCAGCGGCATCGGTGTACCCGTGACGGGACGGCTGGCTTTCCGCTACTACGTGACGGAGGCTGGGACGTCCGGCGTAAACGCCAACTACGTCGGCATTGACAACGTGAGCGTGGGCCCGCCGGCGGAGAATGATTGCAACGCCAACGGCGTCCCAGACAGTTGCGACGTTGCGGACGGCACGAGCCCCGACTGCAACGGCAACCTGATGCCTGACGAATGCGACATCGCGTCGGGCGACGCCGCCGACTGCAACGCGAACGGCGTGCCGGATAGCTGCGACATAGCGGACGGCACGAGCCTCGACTGCAACGCCAACGGCGTTCCCGACAGTTGCGACATCGCCTCGGGCGCCGCTTCCGACTGCAACGCCAACGGCGTCCCCGATGCGTGCGACCTGGCCTCCGGGGCCGTCGCGGACTGCAACGCCAACGGCATCCCGGACGTCTGCGAAACCGCGACGGGCATCGGCGACTGCAATGCCAACGGCATCCCCGACGAATGCGAGACGGACTGCAACGGCAATGGTCAGCCCGACGACTGCGACATTGCCTGCGGCGCCGCCGGCGACTGCAACGGCAACGGCATCCCGGATAGCTGCGACATCGCCGCCGGGACAAGCGCCGACGCCAACGGCGACGGCATCCCCGATGAATGCCAAGAATCGCCGGGCGACCAGGAGAATCCGACCGACGGCAACAAGGTCATCGATCGGGCCGTGCTACGGGCGTTCCTGGCTTTCGTCTTCAACGTGCCGGCGGACGGGCGCCTGACGTTTGCCACGCTGCCGCTGCATTTCTTCGGCCCCTTCGGCATTCCGATGAGCGCCGCGATGCTCTCGTTGGAGATGTTGAACATGCCGGCCCGCCTGTTCATGTTCGAGGTTAGCTACGCCATCCTCGAC
>CAZERK010000232.1:0-6024 GCA_964514515.1 uncultured Planctomycetaceae bacterium | reverse complement strand
AGAACTCGGTCAGGTGCCGGCGCGTCTTGCTCTTCTCCGCCCGGAACGTCGGCCCGAAGCAATAGACCTTCCCGAGGGACATGCAGGCGGCCTCGACGTAGAGCTGTCCCGTCTGCGCCAGATAAACCGAGTCGCCGAAGTAGTCCACCTTGAAGAGCGTCTGGGCGCCCTCGCCGGCGGCCGGGGCAAAGATCGGCGTGTCGATGAGCGTGTAGCCGTTGCGGTTGAAGTAGCCGCGAATCTCATCCACGAGCGTGCCGCGAATCCGCAGGATGGACCATTGCCGGCGCGACCGGAAATGCAGGTGCCGGTTCTTCATCAGGAAGTCGATGCCGTGCGCCTTGAGCGAGATCGGATAGTCGCGCGACTCGCCGACGATCTCCAGGCCGGTCACGTCCAGCTCGTGCCCGCCGACCTGCTTCGGGTCCGCCCGGACGACGCCCGTGACCCGAAGCGACGTCTCCTGCCCCAGCCGCCGGGCCTGCTCGAAGAACGGCTCGGTCTGGGGCGACCGCGAGACGACGCATTGGCAGAGGCCTGTGCCGTCGCGAACGATGAGAAACGCGATCTTGCCGGAGTCGCGGCTGTTGTACAGCCAGCCCTGTAAGGTGACGGTTTGTCCGACGAATTGGTGAAGGTCCTTGATGGCCGAGATCATGTCGGTGTGCCTCTTCATAACTTCCTGCGAAGGTCGCAGCGGCGATGCTCCTCCGATCGCGCGGCCGCGTACAACACGTTTTCCGGGATTATCGGCTGATCCGCAAGAGCGCGCTACTTGCGCACGGATGGCGGCAGGCTCCGCTGTTCCACGGTTGCCCATAGGCTCGCCTCTTCGTGCAAGACGCATGACCGGATGGAACGCGGTCGGCCTCGACCGTCGGCCAGCTCTGCGCGCCCGCACCGTCGAGCGCATCCGCCGGGGCGAGCCGTCTGCCGCAGTCGGCGGCCAACTCGGCGCGCCGGGAACGCGACGCGCAACCGGGAAACGTTCTATCGGTTTTTGGCGAGCGAACGCGGGATGGGCAGCGACTCTACGTCGCGCGGCTCGACCTTCAGCAGGCCGTCCGCATAGACGCGGCAATGCTCGCGCAATCGGGCCTGAGCCGTCGCGCTCGTCAGGTACTTGAACAGGCCCTCGATCCGATCCGGCGTCGGCGTCCGCGGGTAGATGCCGTGGTAGGCGGTCAGGTTCAGAACGCCGACCCCGTTCCGAACGAAGCGGAACCGCCCTCGGGCAAAGACGGAGACCAGGATGGGGGCCGGCGTCCGATGCTCCGGCAGGTACCAGACCGGCCGATGCGACGGCAGGTAACGCCGGTCGACGCCGAGGCGGCGGCCTTCCTCAAGATACCGCTGAACCGGCTCCGTCAGGCTGGGGCGAGGATGCAGTAGGTAGATTCGCTCGTCGGCGTCGATCAAGGCCTGTAGCTGTTCCATCGAGAACCGGCCGTCGCGAAGCTGCTGGGCCTTGGTCACGCAAGGCAGCAGGTCTTCAAGGCGGATGCCCAGGCGGCGACGGTCTGACTCGCGCAGGGTAAAGTAGCCGTTGGCGCCGGTCGCGATGCCGCGCATGCAGTCGGCGATGTCTCCCAAAACGGCGCCTGTCGCACGGGCTCGGCGAGCCGACCCGCGCGAGAAGAGCGGCGTCCATTTCGCGGATGGATTCAGCTCGGCCGAGGGCGCTTGGCGGTCGATCGCCGCGTTCAGGCCTTCCAGATCGGCGCCTGTCAAGCTGCGCGGATCGTCGACGCGCAACAACCGAACGGGCTCGTCGCAGGAGCGTCCGCGTCGCAGGAGCGTGATGGCAGCCGTCGTCAGAGCGTCCTCGAAAACCGTCGCGGCATGGTCGAAGTAAACGACCGCATCGAGGACGTTGCGCTCCAACAGATAGGCTTTGATCGCGACGCCGAAGTCAGCGTTGAGCCATTCCGCGGGCGTGATCACGGCCGCCCTGCCGCCCTCGCGGAGCAACGACGCGATCTTCACGAGAAACAGGCCGTAGAGATTCGTCGTTCGGCTCAGGCGACGGCCGCACAGCTCGTCGAACACCGCAAGTTGGCGCTCGTCGTAGCTCAGGGCGTGGTGGCGGATGTAAGGCGGATTGGCGATCACGGCGTCGTAGCGCCGTTGCACGTCGGTCGTGATGAAGTCTGCGCAATGCCAGCGCACCTGCAAGCAAACGCCGTCCGCAGTCGCCGGGTGCGATGGTGCGGGCCCGTCGGGTCCTGCCGGGCCAGCATGCAAACGAAACAAGTCCTCGTCGATCTCGTAAGCGTCGAGACGCACGTCCTCCCGACGACGACTGTAATTCCGGCTTTCGTTGCGAGGGCGGCAAGGCGCGGCTTGCTTGCTCAAGGCAGACTCGACGGCGCGGAGGAACACGCCGTCGCCCGCGGCAGGATCGAGAATCCGGCGGGGGCGGTCTTGGCAGACCCAACGCGCCATCCAGTCGGCCACGGGAACGGGCGTAAAGACCTGTCCCAGACGCCTCGCCTTGACGCCCGTGCGTTTGGAAGCTGTCTCAGGATCGCCCGTTTGCGTGGCCGCTCGGATTGAAGTTCGGGGCTCCTTGGCCCTGGCGCTATGAGACCGATTTCCTGCAGCAGCCCTGCCCATGACGACGTATTTGAAGGGCCTTCCAGCCGGTAAGGCAAGCCGACAGGCGATCACCGCGACTGCGACGGCTGAGCCGCGACCCCGCAAAGCGCGCGCCGCGGCTTCTGCGTCGCCCGGACGGTCACAACTTTCCGCTGCGCCAGATGGCAACCAGCAACCAGAGGGACATGACGCCGGTCACGGCGTACCCGAAGAAACCGAAATACCGGATGGGGACGCCGAATAGCGAGACCTCCGGCACCATGCTGAGGAGCATCGAGCTGCCGACGATGATAGCGGCCATGATGACGGAGAAGGCCAGTCGGTTGCTCGAACGGTCAAGCTCGCTGGCGAGGTGATCCAGGTTTTCGTGGCGGATGTTGACCTGGAACTGCCCCCGGCCAAGACCGCGCATCAGGTCGCGGACCAACCGGGGAGCCTCGCGGAGGATGCTGATGACGTGCCAAGCGGACAGGCCGGCGATGCGCAGGAGCCGTTTGGGCGCCAGCCGGTCGCGGATCCTGCCGGACAGCCTGGGTTGGAGGAGGCCGACGAGGTTCAAGTCGGGGTCCAGTTGCAGCACGACGCCGGAGACCGTGGCCAACGACTTGAACATGGCGACGAAATCGCGAGGGAGGATCACGTCGTTGCGACGGACGGTCTCGATCAACTCTGTGAAGATCACGGCGAGGTCGATGCGCTTGAGCGGCAGGCCGTAGTACTTGTCCAGTAACTCGCGGAGGTCTCGGGCCAAGGTGGTGCGGTCGGTCGCCTGGCCCAGGGCGCCCAGGTCGGCAAGGACGTCGACGAGCGCGTCCGTTTCGCGCTTGATCGCGGCGACGATGGCGATGACGAGCTTGCTCATCAGTTCGTCGCTGATCTGCCCGACCATGCCGAAGTCGAACAGGACGATGCCGGTCGGCGGGCGGATCAGCAAGTTGCCGGGGTGCGGATCGGCGTGAAACAGGCCCAGTTCGAAGTACTGCTTGAGGAAGCATTCCGATAGGTTCTGGGCGACGGCCCTTCGGTCGCACGCGATGCCGGGGCCACCGAGGGCCGCTCGCAGGCGCACGCCCTCCATGAACTCCAGCGTCAGGACCGACGAGCCGGTCAAGTCCCAGCGAACCTGCGGCGTGCTGATGTGCGGGTCGCCCGCGAAGGCGTCGTAGAAACGCGAGGTCGCCGACGCCGCGTTGATGAAGTCCAGTTCCTTGCGGATGGTCTGGGCGAACTCGTCGATCAACATCTTGGGGCGATACGGCCGCAGTTCCGGGAAGAGCGATTCGGCGCGGTCGGCCAGCCATTGCAAGACGTAGATGTCGAGCTGGATGGTCTGTTCGATGCCCGGCCGTCTGATCTTGACGACGACCTGCTGTCCGTCGGCGGTGACGGCGCGATGGACCTGCCCAATCGAGCCGCTGGCGAACGGCTGATCCGTGAACTCCCGGAACGCCTGCTCGATGGTCGTGCCGACGTCCTCGTTGAAGATGCGCCGGGCCTGCTCCGGTGGAAACGGGCGGACTTCGTCCTGAAGCCGTTCCAGGGCGGTTCGGATTTCAGTTGGGATGACGTCGGGCCGCGTCGACGCGATCTGGCCGAGCTTGACGAAGGTCGGGCCGAGTTCTTCGCAGACGCTGACGAGGCGGCGGCCGATCGCCTCCAGCGGATGCAGCTCGCGTTCCTCGACGGGAGGCGTCTTGCCCCGACGCAGCCAATCTGCCGAGGGCAAGTACTTGCTCAGTTGCAGTCGGTCGACGAAATGCCCGAACCCGTGCTTGGACAGAACCTGGGCGATGACCCGGAGCCGGGCGAAGGTCTTGACCGTCTTGGGCAACGTCGCGAGAGACATAGCCGTCCGCCGCAAAGGGCCGCGCCGGCTCGCTGCAGCCGCTGCGCGGTCCGCCTCCTCGACTTATCGAACCGTTGTATCGGGCTATTCAGTTCAGCGGGAGGATTATTCTCCGTTATCGGTGTCAGCGTCAACGTGGAACAGGACGCCGCTCGTTGAATCGCCAGATCGATTTCCAGTCCCGACGACTGCGTGCAAGCGCGCTCCGGGACGGCTAAGATGCCGAATCCGCGGCCGCTGGGCGGACGACCGCGCTGATTGCCCGGAAGGCCGGGCTAGCCAAAGGAACTGCGCATGGCGAACGAACAGCGCTTGCAGATCGCCGGGTCGATCCTCGCCGGCGACGTTCTTCATCTGGCAGAGGCGATCCGCGTCTGCGAACGGGCAGGTGCCGACCTGCTGCAACTCGATGTTAGCGACGGGCATTTCGTCCCGACGATCAGCTTCGGAGAAGAGGTCGTCCGCCGCACGTGCGCCGTCACGAAGCTGCCGGTCGAGGTGCACCTGATGGTCAGCAGGCCAGAAGACTGGCTGGATCGCATGGACGGGCTCGGCCAGTTCAGGATGATCTTCCACGTCGAGGCCAGCCAGCGCGCGATGGGCCTCGTCCAGGCGATCGCCCGCAGGGGCTGGGAGGCCGGCGTGGCGATCAATCCGGAAACGCCCGCGACGTCCGTCGGCCCGCTGCTGCCGTACATCGACAACGTCTGCGTGATGGGGATCGCGCCGGGTTTCGCCGGTCAGGCCCTGCTGGACTATACGTATACAAAGGTCGCAGACGTGCGAGCATTGATCCGGGCGGCGAAGTCGACGACGACGATCACGGTTGACGGCGGCGTGAAGGCCGGAAACGCCGCGCGACTGGTCGCGGCCGGTGCAGACATTCTCGTCATGTCGTCGGGCATCTTCGGCCACGCGGAGCCGGAGAAGAGCGTGGAGGAGGTCCGGCGACTGGTCGCCGGCTAGATCGCTGCGACCGAAGAATCCAATCGTGGTGCCCTGCGGAGGCGCCCGTGAGAACGCGAGCACGCGCGGTTGTTGAAGCCCTGCCCTCGCAGCACCAACGGAGGTGAATCATGCCGAGCGGCCTTTTCGAGACGGGCAAGGCTGCCCTTGAGTTTTCCCGATCCGTGAGCCTGGGGCTGTTCGAGGAAGTCCCGAAGGACAAGCTGCTTCATCAACCGCTTCCTGGCGGCAACCATGCCCTTTGGATCCTCGGGCACATCGCCGTGTCTGACGAGTACTTCCTCCGTAATCTGGCGGGACAGACGACGCCGCATCTCGAAGCATGGCAGGCGCAGTTCTTCGCGGGCTCGGTCTGCGTACCAGATGCTGCTGCCTATCCTCCCATCGAGGAGGTGCTGGCCTGTCTGAACGAGGCTCGCGAGCGGCTGATCGCGTGGTTCGGCTCGTTGCCTGAAGAGCAGTTGCAGGGACCGTTGCCCGGCGAGAAGTCCTTCTTTGCTCCGACCTATGCGGCTCTGATGAGCAGCATCGCGGGGCACGAGATGCTGCACGCCGGGCAGTTGAGCGTCGTTCGCAAGAGCCTGGGCATCGCCCCGAAGTTCGGCTAGAGCGCC
>CAZERK010000231.1:5678-6027 GCA_964514515.1 uncultured Planctomycetaceae bacterium | reverse complement strand
TGGCAATCGGCCTCGGCTCAGCGCCGCCGACGGCATCCATGATCGGCAGCGTGGCGGCCCGATCGGCGACGGCCTTGATGTCGGCCCCGCTATAGCCGTCCAGACGCCCGACCAACTCTGCGAAGTCGACGTCCCCGACCAACGGCCGCTTACTTAAGTATATCTCCAACAACCGGTGCCGCGCCGGCTCGTCCGGCAGCGGAACGTACACCTTCGAGTCGAACCGGCCCGGCCGCATGATCGCGGCGTCCAACGCCCAGGGCTCGTTCGTCGCCCCGACGAACAGCAGCGGCCGCGAGGCCGCCGTGCGGTCGACCAACATCTTCGGGCTGCGGGTCGCCACCACGCT
>CAZERK010000231.1:0-5668 GCA_964514515.1 uncultured Planctomycetaceae bacterium | reverse complement strand
TGCGGTCGAAGCCCTCCAGCTCCTGGAGGATTTGCGGCACGACCCGGGTCATCACGCTGCTTTGCGAATCGCGCCGCGAAGGCACCAGCGCCTCGATCTCGTCGATGAAGATGATCGCCCGATCCTCCGCCTTGGCTGCCTGGAACAGCTTGCGGATATTTTGCTCCGCCTCGCCGACCCATTTGCTGAGCACCTGCGCGGGCGAGATGACGAACATCGTGGCCTCGATCTCGCTGGCGACGGCCTTGGCGATCATCGTCTTGCCGGTGCCGGGCGGGCCGTAGAGTAACAAGCCGCCGCCCGTCGCCACGCCGTAACGGGCCGCCAGTTCGGGATGGCTGAAGGGGTAGATCATCTTCAGCCGGATTTCGTGCTTCACGTCGTCCAAGCCGGCGATGTCGTCAAAACGGATGTTGGGTTTCTCGCGGACGATCCAGTCCGACGCCTTCGCGCCGCCGTCTTCATCCTCGCTCGCGGCGGCCTTGGTCCGGCCCGTTTTCTTGGCGGCGGCGTGCTCGTCGCAGGACTTGGCGAACTCGATCAACTCCGCGGCCATCGCCTTGCGACGCTGCCGACGCGAGGCGTCCGTCGTATCCGCCGCGATTTTGATCATGGCGTCCGCGGCCTGCATCAAATACGGCTTGGCCGCGCCGTAATCCCCCGCCTTGTAGGCCGCCAGGCCCTTGTCTTTCAGTCGCTCAAAGGTTTCGTACGAGACAGGCATGGGTGTCATCGGATCCTGGTACGGGTTCGCCCCGCAATGCGTCAAAGCCGCCTGCCGTGAGCGCCGCATGTGCCAGCCTGCGGATGGTCCTCGAACGGACCTCGCACGTAATCCGCCGGTCGTGAGCGCCGCCGGAGCTGCGCGCTCTTGGCGTTCGGCACGGCGGCATGGCACGCGGACTCATGAAAGGCTGTCCCTCGTTGGGCGCCGTGTTGTCCACGGGTGTCCATGAGGCAGAAGACAGCCGATGGAGACAAGGCGCAGAGTAACGCGGATCAGGTTGGATATCCACCGGACGTTCATCGCGGCTTCGGTGGTCTCCGGCTCCCTCCAGGCCTCTGACCGATTCACGATTGTGTATCGCTTTGCCCCCGAGCCGGCCCGCCCGTGGCGGGCGGATGCCGCATTTCAGTACGGATTGCCGTAGAGAAAATGCGTCGGCCTCATGGGGGCGACACGGCGTCTGTTCCTTCGTGCCCGCCGCTGAATACGTGAAGGCCTGGCGGCTTTCAAGGCGGGGCGGGGCGGCCGTCACGAAGATGGACCGGCGCTACCGGGAAGCGGGAGGCAATAGGGCGGGGAGCGCGTCGATCGAGTCGAGGATGACATCGGGCTGGCACTTCAAGACGTCGGCCGAGCCGTCCCAACGGCCGGTCCGGACCAGGGCCGTTCGGAAGCCGAGCCGGCTGGGGCCGTCGATGTCGGGTTCAGGCGTATCTCCGATGAAGAGCGCCTGCGGCGGCGTACAGGTCGGCACGTGCGTTCGGGCCTGTCGCAGGGCCTCGTCGTAAATGCGCACGTGCGGCTTGCGATCGCCGACCTCGCTCGAGAAGACCGTGAAGGACAGGCAGGACAGGACGCCCTCTCGTCGCAGCTCTTCCAGGCAGATGTACGGCGGGGCGGCCACGTTGCTGACCAGTCCGATGACGTAGCCGTGCGCCTGGAGTCGCCGCAGCGTGCCTTTCGCGTCGCCGATGAGGTCCAGGCAGCCGATCCAGGGCCGCCAGAGCGCGTCAGCGAAGTCGGCGACGAGCGTCTCGTCCCGTAGCGGGAGCTGATGGTCCGCCGCCCAACGCCGTAGAAAACCGGCGGTGTCGAACTCGCGCAGGGCGTCGAGCCGTTCCGCGTCGTCAAACGATTGGAGGAAACGACGGCGCAGGTCGTCCAGGGCGTGATGATCGCGTCCGAGGCCGGCGATTTGCAGAAACGACAGCGCCGCGTCGATGCACGCTTCGCGCGCCTCCAACTGTCGGGCGACGTGGACGATCGTCCCGCCCCAATCGAACATCAGCACGCGGACGTCTTCGAGCATTGCGTCATCATATAGACGGCCGACGCGTGCGGGTAGGCGGGGACGGTATACGGCGCGACAGCGCGAAGGCGCGAGAATGCGGCGGCCCGCGTGCATGCCAGGGCGTCTCGGGCGAACGGTTCGGTGCGTTGAGCTTCGCGGAGGCCGACGTTTATAATGAGGAGGGGCAAACCTGAGCGGGATGGGAGGATCGAGACTCGTGGATGCCGTTTCGACCGTGCCGTTGCTCACCACCAGCGAGAAAACGAGGCTCTTCGAGAAGCTCGACCACCTCCGCGCCAATATCGAATCCGTCTTCATCGGCAAGCCTGAGGCCGTCTCGCAATTGCTGACCGGCCTGCTGGCTCGGGGGCACGTGCTGATCGAGGACGTGCCCGGCGTCGGCAAAACCGTGCTGGCACGGGCCTTGGCTCGCAGCATCGACTGCCGGTTCGCCCGAATCCAGATGACGCCCGACCTGCTCCCGTCGGACATCCTGGGCATCAGCGTGTACAGCGACAAGACGGGCTTGTTCGATTTCAAGGGCGGCCCCATCTTCACGAACATCCTCCTGGCCGACGAGATCAACCGGACGACGCCTCGAACGCAGTCGGCCCTGCTGGAGGTGATGAACGAAGGCCAGGTCAGCGTGGATGGCCAGGCGATTCCGCTCGAACAGCCGTTTATGGTCATCGCCACGCAGAACCCGTTCGAGTTCGAGGGCACCTACTTTCTCCCCGAGAACCAGTTGGACCGATTCATCCTGCGGATTCGCATCGGCTACCCCGGCCGCGAGGACGAGCGTCGCATCCTCCTCGAACAGCCCGACCGCCAACCGCTGGAAGCCCTGCGGCCCGTGATGGGAGCCGGCGACATCCTCCAGTTGCAGACCCTGACGGACGGCGTTCGCGTGGACGACAGTCTCCTGGACTATATGCAGGACATCATCGAAGCGACACGCCGGCACGACGCGTTCGAGGTCGGCGTCTCTCCGCGCGGCGCCTTGGCGCTCTTGCGGGCCGCCCGAGCATCGGCGCTGCTGACCGGTCGAGACTACACGGTGCCCGACGACTTCAAGACGCTCGTACACGCTGCCTTTGCCCATCGAGTCGTCAGCAAGTCGTACTTACACGACGGCCGTACGGCATCCAGCGAGCAGACCCTCCGGGAGATATTGGAGCGCATTCCTGTGCGTGCCTAGGGAGCCGCCCGCCGCGCTGGCCCCCGGCTGCGAATGCCACGGTTGCGTGCAGCGTTCCCGGCGGGCGCGGTGGCCGACGGAAGACGAAGCCGAATGCCGTCGGCAACAGGCGTCGGCCATCCCGAGGCGCCGGGATGGCTGCGCGCAAGACGCGACAGGATGGGGATACAAGCACAAGGTCTTATCCGAGCCGCCGGCCTTGGCCGGCGGGTAGCTGCAATCGCGCACGCAGCCTCAACGTGCGCAGGCAATCGCCATTGCACATTCCGTGGCGCACATTGCGACAGGTATGCAACTCGCCGAGCGTTGCCACCCCTCGGCCAAGGCCGAGGGCTCTCAAAGAGGGGGCAGCGCGTTTGCCAATCGGTACGAGCATCCAACAGACGCGAGCGTTTGCTCTCGCACGAGCGTGGATTCACACACGCGCACATTCCTATCAGAGCCGCCGTCTGTGACGGCGGTGTCGTTGGAAAATCGCATCATCGTCGTCGGAGGCACCGCTTTTTTGGGTTCTTCACGGATTACCGGGGAGTAGATGAAGCCCAACGGCAACGCTGCGTATCTTGTTGTTGGGTCAAGCCTTCACGATGCAGGCGGTTGCCGTTGGACACGAACGAGCGTTGGGTGCGAGACCTACCGATTCTCGACGCGGCGGCGGACGCTCTGCACGCCGGTCACGTCCGCGAGCGCCGCCTCGAAGGCCTTGTAGTCGTCGCGGCTGCAATCGGTGAGCGTGAACTGGCACACGCGGCGGACGGGCGGTCGCTTGGTCGGCGAGCGCTTGTCTCGTGAGACACGAGGACCGGCCTCCAATCCCGATCCACGTCGGAGAGGCTCTGATACGTACGCCCGACGCTGCAAGCTACCGTGGACTGGCATGGACTTGCCGCCTGTGCCTCGCCTCGGAGAGAATCCGGTGCGTGAGGCCCGGCTCGCGCGTGCGTTCCTCAGAGCAGGCGGGCCCAGGGTAGGGCGAGCGAGCGGGCCCTCGGGTGCGTCGTGGGACTTCGATTTCGGCCGAGCAGGAGGACCGTCGGCTCCGAGCACGGTCAAGGAGGGCCGCCGACTCCAGGCTTGGGAGCAGCCTTCAGATCGAGGAGCGGAAGCGACCGCTTTTCGCCGTTCACATCAAGAATCGAGGAGACTTCGGAATGTCGATCAGGAGAATCAGTTTGTTCTGCTTGGTGCTGGGCTTGGCCGTCGCCGTCCATCCAACCGTCCTCGCGGCCGCCGACGAAGGCGACGTGGTGGCGGTCTTCAAGATCAAGGGCGCCATGTCGGAGGCGCCGAGCGACCCGTTGGGTCTCGGTTCGCTCTTTGGAGACGCGACTCCGCCGAACATGTTCGATACGCTGGAGAAGCTCCGGCAGGCGCGAACCGACAACAACCTGCGGGCCGTCGTGTTCGATATTCAGGAGTCGGCCCTGGGACTGGCCCAGATCGAAGAGCTGCGGGCCCAGTTCAAGGCGCTTCGCGCGGCGGACAAAGACGTCCTCATCTTCTGCGAGTATCTGGACAACCGGATGCTGCTGTTGGGCTCGGAGGCCAGCCGACTCGTGCTCCTGCCGAAGGGCATCGTCGTCTTTAACGGTTTCTACAGCGAAGGCCTCTACTTCAAGAACCTCCTGGACAACATCCACGTCGAGGCGGACATCCTCCATTGCGGCGCGTACAAGTCCGCCGGCGAGCCGTTCTATCGCGATGGTCCCAGCCCCGAGGCCGAGGAGATGGTCAACTGGCTGTTGGACTCGATCTTCGAGGAGACGGTGAAGAACGTAGCCGGCAGCCGCAATCTGAAGCCGGAGACCGTGCGCGAGCTGATCGACAAGGGCCTGTTCAGCCCCCAGGAAGCGCTCGATGCCGGCCTCGTCGACAAGCTCCAGTACCGCGAGGACTTCATCGAGAGCGTCAAGGATCGATACGGCCCTGACGTGGACATCGTTTCGGACTACGGGAAGAAAAAGGGGCCGGACATCGACTTCGAGAACCCCTTCGCCATCTTCAGAATCTTCTCCGACATGATGAAGTCGAAGGAGAAGCCGTCCAAGTCCGCCATCGCGGTCGTTTACGTGGAAGGCCCCATCACGACGGGCCGCAGCGAGCCGAGCATGTTCGGCGGCTCGTCCAATGCCGGCTCCGCCACGATCCGCAAGGCCATCGCGCAGGCGGCGGCCGACCGCACGGTCCAGGCCGATGGGCCAGGTGCGCTCCTACGCACTGCGCCAGGCCGGGCCGCAACAGGTGATGGACGTGATGCGCCAACTGCTCGACATCCCGGCCGATCGCACTTCGGCAGCCGACGGCTCGGTGCGGTTTGCCATCGACACGGCCAGCCAGAAGCTGATCGTCACCGGCAAGCCGGAGAAACTGGCCCGCGTCGAGGAGATCCTCAAGACTCTGGACATCCCCGTGTCGGGCGAGAAGTCCAGCGGCGTGGGCAGTCCGCAACTGG
>CAZERK010000230.1:0-6033 GCA_964514515.1 uncultured Planctomycetaceae bacterium | reverse complement strand
GGAGGAATCGGCCGGTGGAGGGGTCGTACCAGCGGTGGCCGACGTGGGTGTAGGGTAGGCCGGAGGCGGAGTCGCTGCCGCCGTTGGTTTCGCTGCCGAGGCGGCCTTCGTAGCCCCAGTCGCCGGCGTAGCGGTAGCGGATGAAGGTATCCTGCGGCGCGAGGTCATACACCAACTCGCCGAAGGCGGTGTACACCGGCCGCTGCAAGACCGTCGCCGTCTCGCCGGGAATGCACTCTCCCGCGCCGACCGCGCACGTCGTCACCGCGCGCAAGCTGCCGACCTGGTCGCTGTGGGTGTACATTACCTCGCCTGTGGCGTGGTCCATCTGACCGATCCCCGGTGGTCGCAAAGCTGACTCTGTTACACCGGCTCCCGAAGAATCAATCGCATCTCACTAGTCGCATTGATCTCCACACGCACGTTCCGATGCGTCCGATCCTTCACTGCTAGGCTGCCAGTCAGCCGCGCGCCGGGCTCGAAATCCGTCAGCGACACAATCGTCTGGAAGAGACGGCTGTAGCAAATGGGCGGTGGTGCGACCATGTCCCAGGCTTGATCCGGAGGGCTCCCGCTGAGCGCGCTGTAGTTCAGAACGGTATTGCCTTTTTGGTCATAGCCGAGTCGTATGATGCCCACCCCATCATGGATTGCTTGGGCAAGGATGAAAGCAAGTATATCTCTGCTGGCCTTCCGCAGACTCTCCGGGCTCAGATCACACTCAATTGTCTGCGCGCGATTGCTTTTCGTGCGCGGCAGCCTTAATGCTCTTGTCATTGGCAGACCCTTCGTCTTCTTTCATGCAACCAGAACCTCAACAACGCCCATCAAGGAGAGCTGCGGCCCAGGTACCTGGCTCCTGGCTCCGAATATGAAGCCCACGCAGCTGCGCTGCGATCAACTGCGATACAGCACCCTTGCGGCGAGGGCATCAGTATGGATGCTGGTCAGCAGGGTACCACGGGGCAGCAGGAACGTCTCCCAAATCCACTCTCCGACACGGTCGCTCATCTGGGGTACTGCTGCCGCAAATGGCAAAAGCTCAGCTGTCTCCGAACTCGCAACCGGGTATACGGCCTTGGTTGGCTAAAAAGGCCGCCTTTGTTCGACAGCCGCATTCCCGGCAGACGTTCGTTGCGTCGCCCCTCAAATCATGGCCACAGACCGGGCACAGGAACTCTCCTGCGAGGACAGCGCCCACAACATCATCCAGCGTGTCCAATGAGACGTCTTTGGGTGGACTCCAGGCCACGCCGAATGCCTCGCGAAGCGATACGTGAACCACCTCAGTCAACACAGCATAAGCATCATCCGTAACGACCCTAGCAAGCATCCCGTACTCTTCACGAAACACATCTGAGGGGCGTAGCTGCGAGGCGTCCACGCCGTACAGGCGAGCAAGCGACTCAAGCATTACACTGATAACGTTGTGCCACTCACGCTGGTCTGGATAAAACTGGTCGAGCCATACATTCAACTGAATCCTCTCACGCCTCGCGCACCGTCTTCGGCGCCGGCGTTCGCGCAATATAGGAAGGATACAGCCCAATATGCCGATGCTGGCGAGTACGGCTATCGCGATGATACGAACGGCATACCATAACCAGTCAGTCAAGCTCAACATCATACCACCAAGCGATGACCCCACGGCCTATATCCCCGGTAGCAAACGTGCCCTCAAGAATCGTAAGATAGCCACTTGCCTTCATCAAGCGACGTCCCCACTTTAGATTGTTCGTGGCTTTTGTCCAGATACTGGTTCTCGGCGTTTGACCTGGGGCCTGCAGTTTCTTCCTGACTGTTGCGTTGCTACACGCAATAAGTGGCCGCGCGGTAAGTCGCGTGTCACTCCGGTCACGGTCGATTTGCCCGCCGACCTTGTCGATGAAACGGCCTGCTGCGCTGTTGCCTCCAGTGATCCAGAGCGTAGCGCGCGCGACCCACTCGTTATCAAAAGGTGTCCACAAGCCAAGTGGATCTGCATACAATAGGGGGTTGTTGCCGACATACACATAGACATTCGGACCGCACGAGATCCCGATCGGATCGCGCTGCATGAAGCGGCCGCTGCCGGGGTCGTAGTACCGATGGCCCACGTGGAGCCAGCCGAGTTCCGCCAGCGGATCACAGGCCAAGGACGGGGTACCGGCGCCGCAAGCGCCCGGTGAGCCATCCCAAGAGCTTCGCCGATAACCCCAGGCGCCGGCATATCCGTGGCGTGTCTCGGCCGCCGGGGCCGCCGTCCCGCAATTCGAGAGATTCGGCCCGGCGCAAACTAACTCGCCGAAGGCCGTGTAGACCGCTCGATAGGACATGAACATGCTGTCGTCGGTCATCGCGTGCGTCGTGCCGATCAAGTTGCCATGGAAGTAGTCGGCCGATCCCGTTGTCGGGGCGAACTGCCCCAGGCCCAATTCCACCGCCAATTGGTGCGTTGGCGTCAACGTGTGTGCCTGACCATCGTACGCCAAGGTGTAGTCGCCGTAGGCGGCATCGCCATCATAATCGTACCACATTCCATCTGCGGCCGATAGAGGCAGCAACGTTTGGGCGTCCCTGGGTCGCACGAGGTAGCGGGCTCTGGCTGAATCGTGGCGATACTCCATCGCCGCGAGCATCTGGCAGTTCACCGCCTGATTGTACTCGTCCACTTGCCAGCGTTCGGCACGTGAAAGCCATATTTGGCCGGCCTTGGCATACCAAAGCCGCGTACCGCGATACCATTGCTGCCCGAGTTCATCCTCGTCGCCCGCGATACGGCGGATGACAAGGTCCACACGACCCACTCGGTCATAGGAATACCATCGCTCTTCCGCGACCTGGCCGGCAATGCTGGTCTCAGTATACATGAGCCGGTTGCCTTCGCTGCCATAGTAGTCGGGCTGTTCTACGTCATAGGTGTACTGAACTACGGTGTCGTTGAGCCAGTCGAACTTGGTCGTTCTGTTACCGGCGAGGTCGTATGCATACGAGAGGTCATACGGCTGGTCGCCGATCCGGGTTTCTCGGGTTAACCGGTTACGGTTGTCGTAGGCGAAAGCAATCTCGCAGGCGGGGCCAGAGAGGTCGATCTCGACGACGCGTGCGATCAGTCCGTCCGCCGACCACGTGTAGTGGAGCTCGTGGATACGGGCGCCTTCGACGTTCTCATGTCGGATGTTCGTGGGCCGACCGGCGTCATCGTAGGTATAGCGCGTGCGGGTACCGTTGCCATTGGTGGCGATGTCTACTGAATCGTCGTTGGAGTAACTGGTGACGGAGGTCAGGGGACCGCGGCTGTAATGCGTCGGCCGTCCTGCCGCATCCGTCTCGATGTGGGTTAGCTGACCGTCGGGGCCGGTGCGGTCGAATACACCGTTAGCCAAATCAGGTCCGTAGGTGAACTCGCGATCCGACGTCACAGATGGATCAATGTCCCAGGTCGGCTCATTCGTGGAGACGCGCTGCATCGTAAGCTGGCCGAGGTCATCGAACTCGAATGTGTCGACACGGGTCGACTCCTCTTCCCAACTCGGGGAGTCGAACTCGAGGTGTCGGGTGAACTGCGTTGGAAGGCCATTGGGTAGATATGGCTCCGCGTCAAATGTTGCCCAATAGCCAGGGACATCGGGCGCGTCGCACGATGGGATGGGAATCCAGGAGCCACGATCGCCGTCCTGTAAGTGAGGATCAGGCAGAACACAACACGCAATGCCAAGAACGTTGCCCATTGGGTCGTAGACAATACTGGCGCAGCCTCCGCCGTATGCGCCGGTCCCGGTCGTCTGTCCGACGGCATCGCTCGTGGTGCTCGTGATGACCGGTTGAGGCATCGACCGTCCACCGGTCGGCGGCCCCTCTCGCTCCTGCGCGATCTGCCCCCAACGGTCGTACCTGAACTCGGTCGCGACGCCGTCGCGATTCGGATTGGGTTCGTAGGGCGGCGTAATCCGTTTCACCAAGCCGTTCCAGGCGCCCATGCCGTAGGGCGTGCTATCTTCAGGCCCGTAGTACTGAACGATTGTCATGGGAACCGGCCCGCCAACTTGAGCGGGAGGTTCATCGATTCGCGTCACGCTAGTCGGATGGTTTGTATCTTCGTATAGGTATGTCACCGCCTTGTCGGCGTTGCCCGTGCCGGGGGTTTCGCCGGGCGGCGTGACGCTCGTCAAGTTGTTAACCCCGTCGTAGGCGAAGGTCCACGCGGCGCCCAACGGGTCGGCGGCCGTCAGCACGTTGGCCACGTCGTCGTACGCCGCCGTCCACGTCTTGTTCAAAGCGTTGCGATAGGCCGTCCGCTCGTGCGACAGCGCCGGCCGCGCGTCGCCGTACGTGAAGCGTTGCTCGTGGTTCAGCGGGTCGATCCAGCGTTCGAGGTTGCCGGTCGAGTACTTGATCCAGTAGCGCCAGAGGCTGCCGCGGCGGTCGGTGTAACGCGCCTGGATCATCGTCGGCCGGGGATAGGCGTCGGGCCAATACTCGAACGACTGCGTCAGGCCCAGCGGGTCCGTCACCGTCGTCAACTGCTCGCCGACGAAGGCGTAGGCCCACGGATCGTCCGACGCGGGGTCCAGGCTCGGGTCCCACAACGCGACGATCGCGCCGTCGTCGTAGGCCCAGTTGACCGAGTGCGCCCCCGGGTCCGTGAAGCGAACGAACGGCCCGTCGGCGTCCGAACTCGGCTCGCCCGGATGCGCGGCGTCCTCGTAGAGGCACGTCCACGTCCGACTGATCGGGTCGGTGATTGTCTCGAGCAGGCCGTGGTCGTTGTATTGCAGCGTGAGGCTGCGGTTGGCGGCGTCGGTCACGTAGATGAGCTTGCGGTAGTCGGGAGCGCCCACGGTCTGGCCATAGGTGCACGTCAATCGGTTGCCGGCCGCGTCCTCCACCCAGTCCAACCGGCCGCTTGCGTCAAAACGCATGAGGTCCCGGTGCTTGCTGGTGAGCAGGTAGCCGCCTGCACCGTCGCCGGACAGCGCGTTGAACACGCCGGGCGGCGGGACCCAACCGTCGTCGCCGTCCGACTCGTACACGTCCTCCGTGCCGTCGTCCCAGACGACGATGAGCCCGTCCGGCAGATTCGACAGGTCCAGGTGACGCGAGTAGCTGTGCGACCAGCGGCCGACCTCCGCCTCGCCGGATGCGAGCAGTTCGCCGAAACGCCCGAGGTCCGTCTCGCTGGCGGATTCGTTGCGGTCGAAGTCGCAGACGGCGACGGCTTCCGCGTCGGGATCGGGGTCCAACAAGACGGCGACGAAGTCCGCCGCGTCCGCCGCGTCCACGCCGCCGTCGAAATTCGCGTCGCCCAGCATGGACGGCGTGGTGGGACCCGTCGGATCGGCCCACAACGGCTGATTGTGGTACAGGCTGAACGAGACCGCGGGGCCGACGCCGCTCCAGCCGACGACGGGCAACGTCGTCAGCACGCGCCCCGTCTTCAGGTTGACCTCGCTGTAGGGGCCGACCGCCATGCCCGCGCCCCAACGCCGCACGGCGCCGCGCTTGCCGCCGTCGAGACGACCCGCGCCGACCGGCTCGTCGCCGACGGCCGGCGCGGCGCCGACGGACAAGGCGATGCCGCCCAGGATGAAAGCCCAGACGATCCGTCGGCGTGCGCTCGTGCGGGGCCGCGACCGCTTGCGCGTCTCGATTCGCATCGGGACGGCTCCGGTCGGCGGAGGCTCGATCAGAGCCGCGACCGTGAGGGAGCGGTGCATCGCCTGGTCGCCACACCGCCCGCGCATCCCAAGGACGGGCAAAACGTCGATGCTGGGGGACCGCTTGCTCACACGCGCGGCTCTGTTTGAAACGTCACCGTGCAGCGTCCGCTCGTTCGTCCGGTGGACGGGCGAGACGTCGATGCTGGGGAACCGCTTGCTCACACGCGCGGCTCTGTTTGAAACGTCACCGTGCAGCATCCGCTCGTTCGTCCGGTGGACGGGCGAGACGTCGATGCTGGGGAACCGCTTGCTCACACGCGCGGCTCTGTTTGAAACGTCACCGTGCAGCGTCCGCTCGTTCGTCCGGTGGACGGGCGAGACGTCGACGCGGGGA
>CAZERK010000229.1:5329-6044 GCA_964514515.1 uncultured Planctomycetaceae bacterium | reverse complement strand
CGTCGGGCTGTCAGATCGTGCCAGACAGCTCGAAGCCCCCGCCGGCACTGGACATGCATCCGCCGGCGTCGACCGTCCACCAGTCCACGTCAAAGTCGTCCGCAAAAACAAGGCCCACTGCGAGGCTCAGCATCGCTGTGATTCCGATGATTGCCAGATGCATCTTCATGTTGATCGCTCCCTTAAGTTGCCGTGAACTTTGCCTCAGTCGGGTCCGGGCAACGACGGTTCCTGAGCCTGTTCGACGGTCGTGACAAGCGCTTCCCGCCGCGCTGCCTCCGATCGCGCCTTCAGCACGCGGTCCACCTGCAACTCCGCGGGCAAGCCGCGGGCCTCAGGATGTAGGTACGTCCCGCGCTCTTCGGCAGACTTGTTCTGCTCGACCGGGATGCGGTAGGCCTCGGCAAAGGGGTCGTGGCGGATGCCTGTCACCTGCCATGAGACTATCAAGCTGGGCCGCCCGCCGGCGATCTTGAAGTGGTTGCCGGTGATTTCCTGGGCTACGTGCAGATCCGGCCCCGGCCCGCCGATCGGCGTGAGCTGGTAGCGGAAATCACGGTTGAGGGCCTCGAACCATTCGGGAAGCGTGACGACCGCCGCGCCGTCGGCGTCCAGCGTCACGTTGCCATTATAGACGTTCATCATGTCAGGGGACTCGACAAACGAGTGCAGCAGGTACTTGCTCTCAGGATCAAGCGGGTGATCGATCTTGCAT
>CAZERK010000229.1:0-5319 GCA_964514515.1 uncultured Planctomycetaceae bacterium | reverse complement strand
GCCCTTGGAGAGCGTGCCGGATACATGGACGTTCCCCGAGAAGTATCCCGCGTAATTGGTGGCGCCGTTGAAGGCCTCGCCATACAGGCCCCAGTTCGTGCCGCTGCCGAATGCCGTCCCATGTACTCCGATGCAGATGCCGGCACCCGTACCGCCGCACTGGCCGACGACACCTTGGTACATGTATGACCCGGAGCCGACGGCGGTGCCGCCGACTCCCACGTAGTAGCCCCGGCCTTCCACGCCGACGCCCCACCTATCGGAAACAGTGTGTTTCCCGTAGATGGCGGCTCGAAAACTCGGGGCGGGGCTGGTGTTCTCCGCGTGGATGCCATAGCCGTCCCCGGCGGTGAACACTTCCAGTGCGTTGCTATTGTTCTCGGCGTTCGTGATATCGAAGCGGCCGGCAACGCCATTCGCTGAACTGCCCGCGACGCCGCGTGCATTGGAGCTGAAGCCCGTCACGCCGTCTGCGTTGCTGCTCGCGCCGTAGACGCCGCCGAAATCGTGACCGAGGTAACCCGTGCTGCCGCCCTTCTCCCCTTTGACCCCGACACCGAGACCGTATTCGTTCGACATCCTGCCGTGGACGCCGGCGCCGTCCCAGCCGAAGCTCTCACCATAAACGCCAACGCCGTCTCCTGGGTCCCAGGAACCGGCCACGCCGACGACGCCCTTGCCGTCGGGGCTCGCACTTTCACCATAGACACCGCTCGACGTTCCCGTCGGGGCGGCCGCTTCGCCGTACAGCGCGGCCCCACTCGGGTTGTCGATGCGGCCTTTCACGCCGATGGTCGTGCCCATGCCAGAGTCGTTCCCCGCCCAGCCAAAAATAGCGACGCCGTCGGGGCTCCCGCATTCGCCTCGCACCGCGTTGGCGCTGCCCGAGTCGGACTCGTTGAAGCCATAGAGCGCGAAGCCGTTGGGGCTTTGCACGTATGCCTCAACGCCGTACGTGACGCCCGTGCCGGAGGTGGCTTGCGCGTAGATCCCCCGGCCCGTCGTCCCAGTGGCGTTGGCGTACAACGCCATCCCGCCGGTGGCCGAGTTCTGAGTGTAGGCGGTCGTCGATCCGCAACCGGAAACGTGCAGCGGATAAAGGGGGTTCACCGTGCCAACGCCCACATCGCCCGCGGCGTAGTAGATGTCGTTGCCGTTCTGCGACCAAAGGGAGCCTCCACCTCCTCCGTTCAAGGCGTACAGCGCATAAGGCGAGGCTCTCAGCGGCTGTCTGGGCGTGAGGGTCACGTAGCCGACGCCCATTTCATAGACGGCGATCTCCAGCCAACGCGCGTCGCCCGTGAAGGCCTCGCTTCCAAAGTCCAGCGTGACGGTGAACAGGCCGTTGTTGACCGACACCTCCGGCTTCGAGTCGCTCCCGATGAGCATGCCGCCTGTTTCGGCGTCATAGAGCTGGAACCGCAGCGTGGCCGTGCCGTTGTACGGCATGCCGCCCTCCTTGAGCTGCCCTTGGTACGTGAATTCTGAGCTGACCGGTGTCTGCGCCAGGCTGGTTCCTGTTGCGAGGACGACAAACAGCGTGGCAGTAACAAGTACTTTCTTCATGGCTGATCTCCTGCGATGTGGGCAAAGGAGCGGCCTGGACCAGGCAAGAAACGACTCAGCAATCCCGTCTGGTCGCCGCCGAAAAGCCACAGCCTTTCGCCCCTGCGCCCCCGGCGGCCCCCCGGCAAGGGCGCAGCTTCGGTCCTCCGGAAGTAGACGCGACAACGGCGCCCGGACTCTGCAACGAACAACTCCCCGCCGGCGCACGGGCCGTCTGACCATCCCGACGCACACCTTCGCCACGCTTGGGAGGGACCGACATGGTCTGGCTAAGAGGGGGCCGCATGGGGTCGGGACGTGAGACGACCTCTCGCTTGGCCGGCACGGAAACAAACGCCGCAGGTCGCGAACCACCGTTCGCGCACCTCTGCGGCATCGCACCAGCGAACAGCGCCACCCGCGGGATAACGAAACCGAAAGGTCCAGCAGACTCAACTGCGTCCTTCGGACGAGCGCACGCGCTCAGGGAACCGTGCTATCCTCATCGTACTACGTTCGGGCATCCCGTCTCGAGTCTTGGACCGCCGGCTCGCGAGGCCGCGCGCGGCGGGAAGACGAGCGTCCTCCTTCTTCCACGGCCTTATCAGGCTGGCACACGCATACGCACGAGCCAGACCGCCGCAGGCGCTCGCACCGTCGCGCCGCGTCATGCGTCATGGTCAAGTCGGCCGAGATCCCTCGTGCGTCTCGCGGCGATCAGCACGACGCGCACCAAGACGATGATCACCGCCGCGCGTCCGATCGTGGAGACCGTGAACAGCACCGAGTACCCGTCCCAGGTGCTGCCGAATGTGTGCAGGATCAGTCCGCCAAGCAGCGCCCCCCCCACCGTCGCCAGGGAGTTGAAGAAGTTGTACGTGGTCAAGACGCTGGTGCGCTCGTCCTCACGGATGGCCTGGAGAAACAGCAACGACGTGGCCAGCTCATGCGCTCCCCAAGCCACGCCCGCGGCCATCTGCAACCCAAGCAAGTAGGAGAACGCCGAGCTGACAAGCCATAGCACGGGCAGCGCGACAACGCCCACGGCGCCGATCAAGAGAAGGCGATACGCACCGAACCGTTCGGCGAGGCGGCCGAGGTAGGGCGTCACGACGGCTCTCGTCACGTACATCATGGCGACCAACGCCATGTACTCGGCGTAGGAGAACTCGATCCGACTCAACATGCACGGCGTGAAGTACGGGGTGGCGATTTGCGCCATCGCCTGCATGACGATCAGGTAGGTCAGCAGCCGGCCGTCGGCGCCGTGGCGGATGCGCCGTCCCATCTCACGGAGCGTCACGAGACGATGTTCGCGGAGCCCCATCGGCGGCTCGGTTTGCGACGCCAAACACCATGCCGAGGCGAATCGGCTCAACATCGCCGCGCCGAAGAGCGCCGCAAATACCGAAACGACGATGCCGCGCCCGGCCGCGGCCTGAAGCGTCAGCCCGCCGGCCAAAAGGCCCAGGAGCAGGCACATCTGGCTGAGGCCGGCGCGTCTGGAAAAGTAGGTTGCCAGTATCCGAGACGGCACCAGCCGTCCGGCCCACGTGTTCCACGCCGGCGTCGAGGCCAGGCCGCTGGCCCAGTAGAGGGTCGGGGCGGCGAAGACGAGCCACAGCGGCGCGCTGCCCAGCAGCGCGGCCACGATGAGCGGCACGTAGCTCATCGCTTGCGCCGTGGCCGTCAGCACGACCCAAACCCGCAGCGAGCCGATGCGCCTCACCGCCAACGGCGACAGCAGTTGGATGATCGCTCCGGCCAGCAGCGGCACCGTGGCCACGAGCCCCGCAACGACGTCGCCGAACCCCACGGCCAAGACGAAGGCAGGAATATAGGTCTCGCCCACGCCGACGTTGACGCAATAGAATGCACCGTCGGCGTTCATGGCGCGCAGATTTCGGCGCGTTTCGCTTGAGATGGGTTCTGAGGGCATGGAATTCAAGGCCGCCGACGCGGGCAGCTCTCCTGGGAACACAGCGTGCCGGCGACCATCGTACGGCGCCGGAGTACAGCGGCAGCTTACATCGCCGCGACAGCGCACGGCGACAGCGTACGCTGCCAGCGGAGGGCGTCAGCGTACGGCGTCTGAGTGCGGCATCGCGCAACGCCGTCCGCGCACTCCACACGGGCAGGCCGCGCCGCTGCTCGATCATCGCCATTCTACCGGGAGGAAGGCCGGGGCGAGCAGTCTTGTCCAGATGCCGCGCAAGCGCCCGTGGGCCTGCGGGGGGTTGGGGCCGGTCGAGGTCCTGCAACGCCGTGACGAGGCGTTCGGCCCGGCGTGCGCGGCGCCGGCCAGACGTGGACGCGGCACCGCCCGGACCGAAGCCCGGGAGTTCTTGACGTCGTGTAATGGCCTCCGGGCCGTTTGGACAAGCCTGGGCGGGTAGGTTGGGTCTCCTATGTGCGAGAGGTGGTCCATGTTCGTGCTGTTCGTTGTTGCGCTCGTGCTGATGAACGTCCTGGTCATGGGCTGCGCGTCCCCGCAGTCGCCGTTCGTTCTGAGCCAGAAAACCCCGTCAGCCCAGGACAATCATGCGCCGCTCGACCAGAGCCAGAGGGCGCCGCACCGCCTTCGCTGCGAGTACCTGACCAATCCCGCAGGGATTGACGAACGCTTGCCGCGGCTGTCGTGGGAGATGAACGATCCGCGCCGAGGGGCTGCCCAGCGCGCCTACCAGGTCGTGGTCGCGACCAGCCCGGAAGCGTTGGAGGGCGAGTCCGGCGTCCTATGGGATACAGGCAAGGTCGCTTCCGATGCGTCGGCGCAAATCGCCTACGCCGGAGAAGCCCTGCAATCCGGGATGCAGGCGTATTGGAAGGTCCGCGTATGGGACGCCGACGACCGGGCGTCGCCTTGGAGCGAGCCGGCCTGTTGGTCGATGGGCCTGCTGAGCCCGGCAGACTGGGATGCGTCGTGGATCGGAGACGCGCAAGCCCCCCCGCCGGACCTGAGCGAGCCGCTGCCGCCGCCGAGACTGCGCCGGGAGTTCACCCTCCCTACCGGCGTGGAGATTCGCCGAGCCGTCGTCTACGTGACCGCCTTGGGCTTGTACGAATTTCGGCTGAACGGACAGCGCGTCGGAGACCATCTGCTCGCTCCGGAATGGACGGACTATCACAAGCGCGTCCAATACCAGGCCTATGAGGTGACATCGCTGCTGTGCTCCGGCGCCACCGCCCTGGCGGCGCAGCTCGGCGACGGGTGGTATGCCGGGCGAATCGGCTTGTCGGGGATGATCTCCGGCGTACCGTTGCGGGCGCACTATGGAAGACAGCCGCGGCTGCTGGCCCGTCTGGTGGTCGCGTTGTCCGACGGCCGCACGCTGACCGTCGTCTCCGACGGGACTTGGCGCGTCAGCACGGACGGCCCCATCCGCGCCAGCGATCTCCTGGACGGCGAGACGTACGATGCTCGGCGCGAGACGCCGGGATGGGACAGGCCCGGCTTCGATGACTCGGCTTGGCGGCCGGCGGGCACGTTCGAGAAGGTGGACGCGGCGTATGCCGAACCGAGACTCGTCGCCCAGCCGAACGAGCCCATACGGATCGTCCGCGAGATTCGCCCGATTGCGATGCCGGAGCCGCAGCCCGGCGACTACGTTTTCGATCTTGGGCAGAACATGGCGGGTTGGGCCCGCATCAGACTCCGCGGGCCGGCCGGCACGACCGCGACCCTTCTTTTTTTTTTTTTTTTTAATGCGTACTGCTAGATCTACACGGCGAATCTGCGTTCAGCCGCGCCGCCCGACCGTTTCCCGCTGCGCG
>CAZERK010000228.1:0-6065 GCA_964514515.1 uncultured Planctomycetaceae bacterium | reverse complement strand
ACGGCGATCCAGAGTCTCCGGCTCAGGCCTTCACAGGTCAATGGCGTCCGTCGTCGGACCCCGTGGGGCGACCGCCGTCTCATCACACCGTCTTATAACACGAGGAAAGCACGTTCCAAGCGGCACGAGGGGGCTGACGTCTCGCGGGATGCCGTCTTGGTGAATGCCGGGCGCCTTCGATTCCAAGCCAGTCCCTCGTTTTGCTGCACAAGGCATCGGGTCGCGAGGAACGGCCGCTAATCGGGCGCGATTCCCCGCAAAAAACCGGCGACCTTGTTCGATATCAGTTGTATACCGAAACGGATGGGAGGATTCCGCGCGCCGGAGGCCGTTCGACATCGGTTGCGTGCAGACTCCCGCCTGCTTGATGGAGGCTTACGATGAGGACGAGGCGTTGGTTGCCAGGCGCCGGCTTGGCGTGCGCGGCTCTGTGGCTAGTGCCTGGTCTGACGTGCATCGACACGGGCCCCCGGCAATACGGCAAGACGACGACGTGGCAGCGTCGCACGATTGACGGAGCCGTCAGCGCGGTCCGGCCTTCCGCCGTGCTGGTGCAGGACTTCGACGCCGACAGCAGGCTCGACGTGGTCGTCGCCTACCAGGGCGAGAACCTGATTCTGCCGGCCGTTTTCATTTTCTTTCAGGACGCGGTCGACAGCTTCACGCCCGTTTCGATCGGCGGCGGCGCGGACCTGACGGGCGTCGCAGCCCTCGCGACGGGCGACCTCGACGCGGACGGGCGCAGCGACGTCGTGGCCGCTTGCAACGGCCGGCTGATCTTTCTCCATAGCCCCGCCACGCCTCGTCTGGCGTCGGGCTGGACATCGAGCACGATCAACCAGTCCGACTTGACGGGCACCGGACAATGGATGGATGTCGCCGTCGCCGACATCGACGGTCAGAACGGCCTTGACCTCGTGGCCTGCAACAAGACGAGCAACTGGCTGAGTTGGTTCGTCAACCCCAACAACGCCGCATCGGGCACGGGCTGGACGCGCGTGCAGGTCGATTCGACGACTCGCAGCGCGGCCGAGGCGGTCGCGGTCGGGCAAATCTCCGGCGGCGCCGGCAAGATCGACATCTACTCGACGGCTTCGAGTGAGAGTACGGCCCGTGCGGCTTGGTATCGAAATCCGTCCGTGCCGGCGACGGAAGCCTGGACCAAGTTTACGATCGGCAACCTCACAGCCGTCAGCCGCTTCGCCGTGGGCGACTTGAACGTAGACGGCCGCGAGGACATGGTCGTGGTAAACGGCCCCGGCCGATTCGTCGGTTGGTACATGCGGCCGGCTTCGGTCGCGTCCGCGTGGACGGGCTACAAGCTCACCGAATACACGAACGCGAACGCCGGCCCGCCGAGACCGATTGACGTGAAGGTCGCCGACGTGGACGGCGACAGCCAACCCGATGTGATCGTCGCGACGGAGCAGATGGGCTCGCTTCGCTGGTTTGTTCCCGTCGGGGCCCAAACGGGCTTCTGGGGCGAGAACAACATCGCGGACATGCAGACGAACGAGGACGTGGTTCGCATCGCGACTGGCGACATCGATAATGACGGTCGGCCCGACGTCGTTGCGACGCTCCGCGGCGCAACGAGCGCGTCTGACAGCGTCGCGTGGTTCGAGAACCCAGAGCCATAAGAGAAGGGTCGGGAGTCGATTTGGGTCGCGCGGCTTTTGGTCCGGCAACAGGATCGACTCCCGAACCCTTTTTCGCTTCCACCCGTCAAGGGGCGAGGAGATCTACGAAGTTCTGCACGTCGGCGCCGTCGCGCTGGGTATCGGCGTTCAGGTCCGCGCGGTCGATGTTGCAATTTGGATAGGCGGCTTCGTAGCCGACAGGATCGACCAACGCCAATACGAAGGCGGGCACATCATCCAGATCGACCGCGCCGTCGCAATTGACGTCCCCCGGCTTCGGCGGGAGAACGATCTGCGCCACCCATGTCCGCCAACTGCCGTTCTCCGCGTATTCGTGATGCGTCCAGAACACGTCCGTCAGGGCCGGGTCGGCTCCGACGCCGCTGTAGTCGCCCCACCGGCCCGAACTGTATGGGCCGACGCTGGTCCGCCGAATCACGGGCGGCTGAAACGTGCCGGGGGCGTCATCGGCTAGACGATAGGCCGTGACCATCGAGATATACTCGGGCGGCGTAGTTCGGGCGAACGTCATGGCTGCATTGCCGGCGTCGTCGACCGTGATGCTCGGGAAGAACGCTCGAATCTGTCCGCCGCTGCTGCTGTATATCTGGCCCCATTGGACAAGCGTCGGCGTCTGCCCGGACGTTGGCCAGCCGTTCATCGCGATTTCATACCATCGCGCCCGCACGCGCGGATCCAGAGAGGGGTTCAGCGACATGTGGTGGGTTGCCCACAGCGAGCCGTTGCGATAGGCCACGCTCCAGAATCGGGCGTCGAAGGTTTCCGGCCGGCTACTCGTACCCAACTGCGGCGGGTCCTCGGGCGGGTAGTATTGAGCCACCGACATCGTGTGCGTCGTGAAGTATGGGGATCCGAGCGGATCGCGCAGGGCGATCAGACGGACGGTCGTGCTGCCGCTGGCGCCCTCGGCGTGCTCGATCATGTACAAGGCCGGCGGGTTGTCATAGCTGACCGGCGGGATGCCGGCGGACTGCGTGGAGGTCGGGAGCGTCAGCGAGCGCGTGATGGCGGGCGGATTGCCGGCCAGCAGCGATGCCTTGTCGAACGTGTAGACCGGGTAATTGGACGTGATGCCGAACCCGTCGCCCGTGATGTACATCGCGTTCGCGTCGACGGCCATATTCGGCGAGTCAAACAGATCGCCCGCCAAGCCGGTTGTGTCGAATCGGTACTTGTGCCAGGTGCCGTTCGGGTCCGGGTCGTCCGAGACGGCGACCAGCACATAGGAGTGCGTCCCGCCCGGCGGCGCCCACGCCTCGGCCGCCATTGCGAAAAACCGCCCGCTGAGTTCGTCGTAAAGCACCTCCGGATCGAAGACGAACCCGCTGGCGCCGACCTCGCCCCAGAAGCCGAAGCTGTCCTCGATCTCGTCCTGGAACGTCAAGTCGCCGTCCTTCGTGAAGAAGGCGATTGCCCCGTTGGTTATGCACACGATGTGCTCAGGACCGACAGCCATGTGCGGATCAGGCGGCGTCCAGCCGCTGTCGACGATGGCCGTGAATTCGGTTTCTCCTTCGCGAACGATCTCCCGCTCCGCGTGATCGATCCGCTTCGGATCGAAGGTCGGCGGCTCGTGCGGCTGGGCGGCCTTGGCCTTCCCATCGGCCTGGGACCCATCGTCGCGCACGGCCAGAGCCGGGCGCATCTCCGCGGTCACGCCTTGCGACTTTCCTCTTAGGTCGATCGGCTGGGGCGAGAGCATCGTGACGTTCGCGCTGCACTTGTCGTCGAACCCGGCATCCCCGCTCCAAATGCAAAGCAGTTCGCCGCCGCCCCCGAACGCCAATCGCCGCGAGCCCGTCGCCGCTCGCATCGCTTGCTCGCTCCGCACGGACTTCGTGAGGAGGAATTCGTCGCCCAGTTTGGCTCCACCGCTGGCGAACATCTGGGCGTAGATGCGGATGCCTACATCGTGTCGCGCGTTCCAGGCCACCGCGAACCGGCCGTCTTCAGCGGCCGCGACCGCCACGGCGTTCTGTGGACCCCAGCATTGCGTATTGACGACGAACGGATCGCAGAGCGGCCGGCCCTCCCCATCGAACCGTCGAGCGAGCACGCCATAGTCGTGCCCGTCACTCTCGGCGTCGAGCCAGCAGACGACGTAGCCGTCTGGCAGCGAGGCCACGGCTGGTTCGATTTGGCTGGCCCGCGCGGGGCCGCTGACGTTGATCTCCCGGCCGATCGGCCGTCCTGCTGCATCCAGCCGCTGCATGCGGATGCCGGCGGGCTGCATCGCCGCGTCAAAGATGCCGTACACGACGGCGAATCCCCCGTCGGCGCTGCAAGCCACGGCTGGTCCCATCTCGCTTCGCTCCGCTGGTTCGTCGAAGCCCGAGGCGCCCGCGGCAGTCCGGCTTGGCAACGGCGTCTCGGCGACGACGGCGAATTCGTCGCTCGCAGGCGAACCGTCCGCGTTGAACAACCTCGCGCATACGCGAACCCGTTCCGTCAACGCGCTTTTCGACGAACCGCCCGTCGGACTCGCAGACGTCCAGACGACGACCACGGCGCCGGACGGCGAGGCTGCGATGACGGGCGCGGATTGATGGCCGCGCCATTGTTGGTTGACTTGGACTTCCGGGCTGCCCTGGAACGCGGAATCAAAGCGGCGGGCGAAGATGCCTCCTGCTTGGCCGTCCTGGCCATGCGCCTGCCACGCGAACCACGTGTTGCCTGCCGCGTCTGCGACGACGACCGGATTCGATTGGTGAGCGCCGCCTGTCTGGCCGATCGCAAACTCGCTGCCCACGGCGACCCCCTGCGCCGTGAAGCGCTGCGCGTACACCCCCGGCCTTCCCTGTTGCTGACGGCGGCTGGACCAGACGGCGACGATTTCGCCGTTGGGCCCCACGTCAAGAGCGGCCTCGTGTTGCGCGCTGGTCTTGAACGTGCTGCATCGCCACTCGTAGCGGTCGCCCGTCCCGTTCGCCAAGTTCATAACTTCGGCAGCCGGCGCCTGGGGGGTCATCAGGAGACAGAACGAGACTGATGAGAGAAAAAGGGGCTTCATTTCCTGCTCCTCACGGGTGAAGACGGGCTCGCCAAACGCCGCGGCGTCAGCAAGCACGGCGCCTCGGCTGAAGTACCAGTTCCATTAGGCGGGTCTGGCGACCCAGGCCATGCCTCACGGAACGCGCATCTTGACGACGGAGACGGGTCGACGGTCGGCAATCAACAACCAGATACAGCTTAGCCAACCTTTCCCATTAGGATACCGCTTCACATTGCACGAGTCAACGAACCCAGCCGAACCACGGTGACGCGCCGCTTCACGGCGCGTCGTGGACCATCCAGGCCCACGAACCGGAATGCTGCGGGCGCGTGGGCCGTGAACTGCCGCAGGACGGCAGCATGATCGTTGTTACCGAAGCGTCGTCGGATGGTCGTACTCGGTCTTCCTGGCGGTCGCCCCTGGTCGGCCGCAGGGCAATCGCATTCTCGCAATCAGAGCCGTCCGCCGCGGCGGATCAAGGAGCGGTCCAGGCGCCGGGCACGAAAACCGCTTCTTCACGGTCGCGGCCCTGTTCAGACGTACGCCGTCGTGGCCAACACGGCGAGAATGCGATTGCCCTGGGTCAGCCGCATGGGCGGCTTCTGTGACCTTGCCGGTTGGCGCGCGGGGCGTTAGGATAGTTGGCAATCAGCAGCAGGATGGAATCCTTGCGACGGGTCACCATCCTGCCGGCCTTGCACGTTCGGATACTCCGATCGATTCACTGAAAGGTGATTCATCCGAGCCGACCTCCAGCCGATAAGCAGTATCGGGAGGATACCGTGCGGGGACGCCTCGGACGAAAGAACGTATGGCTAAGACAGAGGCAATCGAAGTTGAAGCTCAGGTCGTGCAGGCCCTGCCGAATACCATGTTCCGGTTGGAGTTCGACTTGGGTGGCAAGCGGCATTCAGTATTGGGGCACATCTCGGGACGACTTCGCAAGAACTTTATCCGCATTCTTCCCGGTGATATGGTGCGCGTCGAGTTGAGCCCGTACGATCTGACGCGCGGGCGCATCACCCGCCGATTGTAGCGACGTCTGTTTCCTTCGGCCTTTCAATCGCCTGATTTCAGCAACGGCAAGACGAAGACAAAGTGCGCGTAGATGGACGCACCGTCCGATACCCTTGGCACGCCCTGGTTGCTGCGCGTCGCAGCGTCACAGCCGACCTTCATTGCCTTGACACGTCAGGTAGCGCGACTTCTAATAGTCGTTGATCGACGATCCGGCGATCGGAGCATTCCAGGGGCCGTAGCTCAGTTGGGAGAGCGCTTGCATGGCATGCAAGAGGTCGTGAGTTCGAATCTCATCGGCTCCACGTCGCGGCCCGCTGATCCCTTCGTCAGCGGGCCGTTTTCTGTGCGCCGAGCATATTCGACAGCCCAGGGGTGCAAGTCCCCCGTCCAAC
>CAZERK010000227.1:3329-6102 GCA_964514515.1 uncultured Planctomycetaceae bacterium | reverse complement strand
AGCCGCCTCCGCGCCAACTGGACCATCGCCCCGGCCTGCCCCAAGCGGCGACGGAACAGGAGCGCCTTGCGCGGCTGCGTGTTCGTTCTGTACCGCCGGCCTCTATCCCGTCCGCTGCATCTCCATCATCTCCCGCTGCTCAGCCCCAGCATCTTGAGGCGACCAAGTTGGCAAGCGCTGCTGAGGAGGCGGGGGCAACGACGCCGGCCCCGGTGAACCTCCGAACGGCGCCGTCTCAAAACCTGATTGACGCGACTCAGGAGAACGTCGAAACGGGTCCGATGGGGCCGCTGAGCCCCGATCGAGACCTCGCTTCGTTGACGGACCGGCGCGCAGCCGGCGCTGCGTCGCCTTCATCGTCCACCCGGGCTGGCGACGCCCGGCAGAATCCGCTGCCGGTTGCATCTCCTGCCAAGCCTGCGGAACGTCCGATCGGGCAGGCCGTCGCGTCGGCACCGGAGGTCTCAGAGGCAACGCTGCCCGACTGGCCGAAGAAGCATCGGATTACTGAGGGCGACACGTTCGTCGGGCTGGCCGAGCGATATTACAAGAGCGCCGCTCGTGCAGACGCGATCATCAAGGCCAATCCGCAAATCCGCGATCCCCGCCGACTGCGCATCGGCGAAGAAGTCACGATTCCGCCTCCGGCATGGGAACAGGACGTCCGACCGCAGGCCACCGTTCAGAAGCCCGGCTCCGGCGGAGCCGACCAGCCGGCCGAGCGCGCCGCGGAGGCGTCCTCGCAAAAGCAGATGCCTCCGCAGCCCTACCGCGTGCGTGAGGGCGACACGTTCTACTCCATCGCGCAATCGCTGTACGGCAGCGGTTCACGATGGCAGGAGATCTACGACCTGAATCGGGATCTCGTTCGCGGCGATCCCAGGAAGCTGCGGCCGGGCATGGTCATCAACCTGCCGGAGTAAAAGCGCGCGAGACGGCTGGCGAAGCTGCGCCGCATGTCGCCGGCCGAGTTCCTCCTGCCAAAGTTGCACGATTCAGCCCCGCGGCCTTGACAAGGCCAGCGACGCCGCCATACTGTCGGCGACGTCGAGGCGTTGGAGGCCTCGGCGGCACAATTGGCAAATGAATACTGCGAGATACCGGTCTCCTGAGTTGTGAGACAATAAGGGAAGGTCGTGAGATTCCACCGCGGTCCCGCCGCTGAAAACGGGGACGAACGCCGCAATCGCCATTCTCGCGAGCGCGAGGAGAAGGCGCGGCCAGTAGGACGATCCGTAAGCCAGAAGACCTGCCGGCGTCGTGTCATCGTTGGTTCGCCCCGGACTTGGGCGGAGTAACGGCAGCATCGCGCACGGACCCGCCGCTTTCGGCTTCGGTCGGCCCCCGCAAGCTTCCAGACCTTCGTTCCCCACGCCGGGTGCGAAGGTTTTTTTGTGGCGACGAGAGATCGTCACGGAAGGGAGGCTTGCCATGTCATCGTTACGCGGTCAGAAGGAAGCGGCAGCGGATTCACGTCGTGGGCGCAATCGGCCGGATGAACCGGGGCTACGGTCCCGTCTTCGAAGAACGTCTGCAACGACAGGTCTCGTCCGTTCAAGCATCGCAGCAGTCTGTCTGTGGGCGTCAGTCGCCGCCGCCGGCTCGACAGGAGCGATCGCCTGGGTCGAGGACTTCGCGGACGACCCGATCGTCGCCGGCAGGTTCGCCGTGCCGCCCGGGCATTCGGCGGGTCGTTTCACGTACGACGCGGCCCAGCAGCAACTGACCGTCTATTACGACACGTTCGAGCCGACGGCTTGGTATGTCCGCCCCCTGGACGCCGAAGGCGGCCGCGTGCTCGGCCGGTACGACGACTTCCAGTACACCGTCACGTTCCGCATCCGCAGCGCCGGCTTCTACGCCGATCCGGATGGCTTCGCGCAAATCGCCTGGGGCTTGATCAACACGCAGACGACGGGCGAGGACCGGGCCGGCGGCTCTTCGGGACCGTTCGCCTTCGATTGCGTCACGTTCGACTATTTCCCGAACGTCAGCCCGCTCTGGGGCGGTCCGACGTTGGGGACAACAGCCATCCATAGCGACGCCGGCCAAGGCTTCTGCTCCAACCTCGACTTTCCGTATGGGGCCGAGAGCCGCATCGATGCGTTGCTGGGGGACGAGACTATCGCGATGGACACGATTTACACGGCGACGGTCGCCTACAGCGGCGTCAACCGCGCGGCCATCCTCACAATTTCGCAAGCGAACCAGCTCCTGCAAATCAACGCCGACGGCAGCGGAGGCGCAGGCGGACCGGACGGCGACGCCGCGACGATCCAGACGATCCTGTACGTGGACCGTCCGTTTGCGGTGGATGCCTTCGCGCTCACGGCGTGGCAGGATACGTACAGCCCCTATTACGCCTCCGTCATCGCCGACGTTGACATCCTGCGGATCGAATTTGCAGCGCCGGCCGTACCGCTCGGCGACGTCCGCGTCGACGGCGTGATCAACGGCCTCGACATCGAGGCGTTTGTTCAACTGATGCTGGCCGAGCAGCCCGACCTCGAGTTGATCCCGCGGGCCGATTGGAACGAGGACGGCATCCTGGACTTCAACGACGTCGAGCAACTCATGCTCAGGCTGCTGGAACCATGACAAGCCAACCTCACACGGCCCGGCTGCCGACGATTCAGGCGGCTTCGCGTTCCAAGGTCGGCCGTTGCCGCGCGCTCGCCCCATCTCGGGACGAGCGCCGGCGGAGCGTGCGTCGCGTCCGGCATCGCGGTACCAGCGGGGCCCGCGCAGCCCCCCGCGCGCGCGGGACTGCTGG
>CAZERK010000227.1:0-3319 GCA_964514515.1 uncultured Planctomycetaceae bacterium | reverse complement strand
GACGCTGCCGGAAGGCCTTCGGACGGTCGCGTTCCTGTCCGCGTGGGCGTCGCTGCTGCTGCCCGCGCTCAGAAACGCGCGAGCCGAAGGCCAGACCGCGCATTGCCTGGGAACCCTGCACAATCTCGGCGTCGCCGCCACGCTCTACCTCGAGGAGAACGACGGCTACTTCTGGCCGTACTACGTTGATGTGCCAGACCCGGGCCGCGGCCGACAATGGTGGTTCGGCTTCGAGCCGGACGGCCCGCCCTCGAATCCGAACCAGACGCATCGACCGCTCGACAAAACAAGGAGCCGCTTGGCCCCCTACCTGACTGGAACGACCCAGGACTTCCGCTGCCCCGCGTTCCCCTACGACACGGGCCGGTACTTTCCGAAGTTCTCCCCGCCCGCCGGCGGATACGGCTACAACACGGCCGCGATGGGCGGTTTCAACCAACTCGTGCCCGGCGGCGGGACGTCGCGCAGCGTGCGAGAGTTCGGCGGACGCACGGCGGACGTGTTCGTATTCGCCGACGGCCTCCATTTCGACCGGCTCGACTACTCGAGCAATCCGCCGCTCGAACAGGGTTTTAACGAGCCGGCGTACATTCAATGGCAGGACCCGACGCGGTACGGCAGCAACGTCGGCATCAACGGCGGGTACGGGCATTTCAGGCATAACGGTCGGGCCGCCGTGCTGTATCTGGACGCGCACGCCGCCGCGCAGCCCGCGCGACGCCCCCTGCACCCATACAGCAGCAAGGGCCTAGGCCCCGTCGCCAATCTATCGGACGACGCAATGCGCGTCCGGGCGATTCGGCGCGGCAGCGTGACGCTGTACGTGGACCTGATCTACGGGCTGGAATAGGCGTTCGCGTTCGGCAAAGCTGCTTCGATTTGAGCCGTGACCGCCTGCCGCTGTGCGTCAGCACGTATGCAAGCTGGGACGCAGCCGGGCGGCCGGGCACGCGCTGCGGTTTGTCTGATCCCGACGTGCATCGGGACGGCTCCGCTCATGCGCGCGCCAAGCGGGCGGAGACAACGTTCCAGGACCCTGCGATAGCCCAACCTGGTTGGACGGCCGCCGTCTCCGCGATACTATACAAGTCGTGGACACGCACACGATTGAGAAACTGGAGTTCGACAGCATCCGCAGGCTGCTGGCGGAGCACGCGCAGTGCGCGCTGGGCAAGGACCTGGCGCTGAGGGTTCAACCCTCCCGCCGCGCCAGTCAGGTTGACTTGTGGCTGGAACAAGCACGCGAGTTCGGCCGTTGGGTCGAGCTGCACGGCCTGCCGCCCTTCGGCGGCATCCGGGACCTGCGTGAGCAGATCAAACGCGCCGTGCCGCCTGCCCGGCTCGAGCCCGAGGAGTTCGGCGAACTCGCCTCGACGCTGAGCGGCCTGTACAACGTCCGGGCCTATCTCCAAAACGATCATGAAGGCTTCGCCACCATCGGCAAGCTGGCGGAACGAATCGGCGACTTCCACGTGATTGCTGACCGCATCAACCGCGTGATCGACGCCCGCGGCAAGGTCCGCGACGACGCCAGCGACCGCCTGCTGCGACTGCGGCAGCAGATCGAGGAGGTCCGCCAGCAAACGCGCGCCGTCTTCCAACGCCTGCTGAAGCAAGCGAGCGTGTTGAAGCTGCTCCAATATCCGAACGCGACGTTCCACGCCGATCGCATGGTCCTGCCGGTCAAGGCGGAGCAGCGAGGCCGTCTGCCCGGCATCGTCCATCGCAGCAGCGACAGCGGACAGACGCTCTTCGTCGAGCCTGCGGAGGCGGTCGAACTCAACAACCAACGAATCAACCTCTTGCAGGCTGAGCAGGAGGAGATCGGCCGCATCCTCTGGGAACTGACGCACCTGGTCCACCTGAACCAGAAGGAGCTTCTGCGGACGCTGGAGACCGCCGCGCTGATCGACCTGCTCGCCGCGAAGCTCCGGTTCGCCAAACGGTTCCAGCTCATCTTCCCCGAGATCAACGAGAACCACGTTCTGAAGCTGCACAAGGCACGCAATCCCGTGCTCATGGCGATGTACGAGAGCCAGCCGCCGGGACCTGCGCGTGCTGCAGGTACGCCCGGGCTCGGGACTTCGCAGTACGGAAGTGCGCGGGGCAACGTGGCAGCGGGACCGGCGCATCGCGACGGCTCGCGTCAGCAGGATAGTCCCGCGCATCAAGACGACCCGGCGCATCGCGACGGTCTGACGCGCCGGGACGGCGCGGCGCATCAGAATGATCCGGGGCGTAGGGAGGGTCTGGCGCATCGCGATGGCCCGGTACATGGGGAAGCTCCGGCGCATCGCGTCGTGCCGATCGACGTCCGCCTCGGCGACGATTTCGACGTGATGGTCATCACGGGGCCGAATACCGGCGGCAAGACGGCCGCGCTGAAGACGGTCGGCATGATCGCGATGATGGCGCAATGCGGACTGCCCATCCCGGCCGAAGCCGGCTCGACGCTGCCCGTGTTCGAGGAAATCTGGATCGACGTTGGAGACGAGCAGAGCCTCCAACAATCGCTCAGCACGTTCAGCTCTCACCTGTCGCGCGTGCTCGACATGCTGCAGAAGGTGCGCAAGCAAACGCTGGTATTGCTCGATGAACTGGGAGCCGGAACGGACCCGGACGAGGGCGCGGCCATCGGTCGGGCCATCGTGGAGCATCTTCTGGCGAGCGGCTGCCTGAGCATGGTCACGACGCACCTGGGCTCCCTGAAGGCGATGGCCTATCAACTCAAACGGGTGGACAACGCTTCCGTGCTGTTCGACGTGGAGACGCTTCGGCCGCTCTACGAATTGCGGATCGGCGAGCCTGGCGCCAGCAACGCCATCGCCATCGCCTCGCGGCTCGGGATGCCTAAGCGGCTCGTCCTGACGGCCAGACGACATCTGACGGGGGACCATCGCGCGCTCAATCGCGCCATCGCGGGAACGCTGCAGGCTCGTCGGCAGGCGGAACGCGCCAGGGCGGACGCCGAGAAGGCCCGTCAGGATGCCGCCCGAGAAACGTTGACGGCGTTGGACCGTGCCGAGGCGCTCGAGAAAGAGCGACAGGCGTTCACCGCCTGGGTTCAGAAAGTCACGTCGCTGCAGCCGGGTGATCCGATTCGCGTCCGCAGCTTCGGTCGCGCAGGAACGATCGTGCGAGTCCGTCTCGAGAAGCAGCAGGCGACCGTCGATCTGGGACAGATGCAGGTTGACGTGCCGCTCGACGATCTCTCGTTTCCCGAAGCGGGCGCCTCCAAACAATAGGGCGTCTTTCGCTGGCTCGTAGCAACCCCGGCACACCGGAACGGGCGACGCAAGACGCCCAATTGTTTGGAGGC
>CAZERK010000226.1:0-6105 GCA_964514515.1 uncultured Planctomycetaceae bacterium | reverse complement strand
GATCTCGTGCAGCAGGTCCTGATCGGCGCCGGCGCCGACGCTGACCGTGTAGATCGTCATGTGCTCGTCAGCGGCGTTCTGAGCCTCGGACAGGGCGTAGCCGGGCGGATCGCTCCCGTAGGGGTCCACGTTGGCGATGCCGTCCGTCAATAGGATGATGATCTTCGCCGCGGCGGACCGAGTCCGTTCCGACTGAAGCTCTTCGATCGCTTCCGCCAGACCGCAGCCGATACACGTCGTGTTGTCGTAATGGTTCGACTGTCGATGGTTCATCACCTCAACGATCTGCGCGTACTCCTCCGTCAGGTCGACCTCGTGCCGCGAGGTCGTGGCGTAGACCTCCAGCGAGAGGTGGTCGGCGCTCTGCAGGTCCGTGATGAACGTCACGATTTCCTCGACGGCATCCTTGACGGCCTGGATCGGTTGCTCCGGCGTGCTCCACAACAGGTCCGTCTGGCTGTAATGCGAACGTGACTCGAGCAAGTAATTGATGAACGTCTTGAGCCCGTAGCGATAACGGAAGTCGCCGTTGGCGCTCCGCATCGCCGAGCTGCCCATCATGTAGCTGACGTAGCTGTCCCAACTGCCGCTGAACGGGTAAGAGACGGCTTGGCACAACTCGTTCGTGTCGACCGTGTTGTTGCCGTTGCCGGATCCGCCGCTATATTTCGACATGGCCACGTTGCCGTCCTTCTGTTTGCTCTTCCAGCCGGCCAGGCCGAGCATGACCTTGACGCGGTTGCGGTACGCCGTGTCGCTCTCGTAGGCTGATGGATTCAGCAATGCCGCTCGTTCGTTGGGGTAGTATCCCGCCGTCTCGAGGTTCTCGGCCACGTCTTCATCCGTGCAAGCCTGTCCCTTCGGAATGTAGTACAGGCCGCCGTCAACGACCGGGTCGTATTCGCCCTGTACGATCGGCTCGCCCCAGCCGGTCAACCAGCCCCATCGGGGACCGCGCGGGATATCGTCGCTGCCCGGATCCGCGCCCGGATACGGATTGCCGCCGGCATTGGCCGGAGCGCCGGGCCCCGTGCCGGGTTGGTCGTTCTCGCTGTGCGGGTTGCCAGGCGGCGGCGGGTCGAGGCCGTTGCCGACGCCGGCATTGCCCTTTGGAATCGGCAGGGCCAACCAGATGTCCTTCAGGTTGATCTGCGTCATGTCATAGTGCTGGAGTTCGCTGTCGTCGTTCATGGAGCCCGACAGATCGCAGACAATCGAGATGTCCCGCGGCACGAGCATGGCCGTCGCGTTCGCCGCCAAGCTGACCTCGCCCGCACCAAAGGCGCGCGCGAACAACGTCGAGATCGGACCATCCTCCACCGAGGCGTCGCGACGGATCGTGACGCGGGCAGAGTCGTACGGTTGTTCGTTCGGTTGGAACACGTACTTCTCGCCTTCCAGCACGGAGTGACCGAACACGACGTCCGCGTCCATGTCGATCCAGCCGCCTGCGCCGCAGATCGTGTTTCGAGCGGCGAACAAGGCGGCCTCCGCGGCTGCGGCTTGCGTTGGATCCTCACCGGCTCCGAGCTGCGACGCAGCCGCCAGCGCCGCCGCGTCTGCGGCGTTCTGGAGTTCTTGCTTGGCGTTGTACATCAGGCCGCTGTCGATCGCCAACGCCGCAACGCTCACGCCGACGGCGCTGCCGAATAGGACGGTCTGGATCATCACGCTCGCCCGTCGGAGGCGGCTCTTTCGTACCATTCTTTGGTAAGGCATCTCACACCCTCCACCCAGTCGGGTTGCGTCGGCGCAGCGATCACGTGCGTTGCACCGGCGACACTTCTCTCAGATTCGGGAACGGTTCCCGCAGCCTCATGCAATGGCCGGCGGGCGGTTGGTGGCTGCCGTCGCGATTCGCTTCTTAGTCTTCTTCGCACTGCGCCAGACCCCACGGCCCTCTCAGGGCCAGTTGGGATGTCGGCCAGCCGGCACGCTCACCCAGGCGTGTATTCACGGGCAAGTCGTCGCGCGGCACGCGATCCGCGTCGGGCACCGCGATCGGAGAACCTTCCAACTGCTGCAACACAAACAACTCGAAGTCGTTCGGGTCGGGCGTCAGGGTGCCGGGGGGAGGCGGAACCTGCTGCGGGTCCAACGGCTCCACGAGCTGCGGCGTGACCAGCACGACCATCTCGCTCTCGGACCGCTGGTAGCTGGTCGAACTGAACAACGTGCCGAGGATCGGCAAGTCGCCGAGCCCCGGTATTTTGTTGGCGGAGGCCCGCACCTGGTCGTTAAGCAGGCCCGCGATCGCGAACGTCTGGCCGTTCCCGCACTCGATGGTCGATTCCACGCGCCGCGTCGTGAACGAGAAAACGGGCAGGCCGCTCGTCGCTTGCTGACCGGCCGGGACCGCCTCGCTCACCTCGCTCATCACGTGCAGCCGGACGATCTGCCCGGCCAGCACCGTCGGCGTGAACGCCAACCGCACGCCGAATTCCTTGTAGACGAGCGTGATCGAGCCGGCCGTCGCGCCGCCCTGGGCGACGGGAATCGGGACCTCTCCGCCGGCCAGGAACGTCGCCGTCTGACCGCTGATGGCCACGAGATTGGGCTCCGCCAGGGTGCGGGCCAAACCGTTCTGCCTCAGGGCGTTGAGGAAGAACTGCATCTCGGCGCGAGGGAAGCCGAACGTCACGTTCGTCGACGCGAGGTTGCCGACCGCACCGACCGAGTAGACCATGCGGCTCGTCTCGATGTTCGCCAGGCCGGAACTGCTGAACGTCGTCGGGTTCAACTGGCCCAGGTTGTTCGCGAAGAAGAAATCCCTTGACCAGTCGTTGCCGCCGATGGCCCAGTTCACGCCCAGTTCGCGAAGCGCTTCCTTGTTAACCTCCGCGACCGTCACGCGCAAGAGCGTCTGCTGCACGCCGGCGACGGACATCTGGTTTCTCACCTTCGCAGGATCGCCCTGCACCATCGCGGCCAGTTCGACGATCTGTTCCGCCGTCTCCGCGTCCGGAACCGTACCGCCCAGGGCGATGATGCCGTTCACGCTTCGCATTTCCACGTGGGACGTGGGCGAGCGCCTCCGAACCAGCTCGCGAAGCAACGCCAGGTCCAGCTCCACGCTGACGTTCAGGACGCGCTGCTGTCCCCCGATCGTCAACACGAGTTGAGTACCGCCGATCTCCCTCCCGGCGATCACGATGCGCGTCGGCGTCTGCACCGCGATGTCCGCGATCTTCTGATCCAAGATCTCCGCCCGGTCCACCTCGATCCTTAAGTCTACGATCGTGGTCCGGCCCTTGGCAACGGTGATGAACTCCGCGCCCTCATCGCAGAACTGCATGGCCGCGATGATCGAGTCCCCGCCGCGTCGCGCCGGTTCCGCTCGACCGATCCGCTCCGACGGGCCGGCGCTGGCAAGCCGCGGCGCCGGCGTCGTCAGACCGCCGGCGGAGGGTAGCCCCGAAAACCGGAAGGCGACGCTTGGAATCTCGTCGCCGGCGACCGGCTGGGCCGCTTGCTGAGCATTCGGAAACCGAGGAGCGACGTTCGGAGTCTCGGCAGCAAGGCCGTCCGTCGACGGTCTCCAAGAGAGCGGGCCTGCTGGCGCCGCGGTCGCGTCGTCTGCCGTCAGAACCACGGCCTGATTCGCGACCACCGCTGGACGCTGCGCCGATGGCTCAGGATCATCCGTAATCGCGGCGGGGCGGTTCGCGCACACGCCGACGATCGACCAGACGCCGGTCCCGGCGTTGGCCGCGGGAAGCGGCGAGCCCGACGTCGTGAAAACAGGCGACCAACCCGGCAACAGTCCGGGAAGAAGCACGGAGCACGCGATGATGAGGCGCATGCGCGGCCGACGCATCCGTGAGTCGGCTCTGGCGCCGTTCATCAGTCCATCCCTGTTCGCACTCATTCGCTGGTCTCCCTGTTTGCGACCCAATCCTTATTCCCGCGCCTCGCTGCGACGAGCAGCCATCGGATCCAATACCTGGATGAGTCTGTACTCACTGCCCTGACCGGCCTTCGTGAATACCAGCCGCTGGGTCTTCGCTCCTCGCACCACGTCGACCACGTGCGTCTTGAGGGGCACGAGATCGCTTGCTGTGTAGCCTGTCCCGCCATTGAGCGCCTGCTGGAGGAGGGCGCTCCAGAAACCGCCCGCGGCCTGCACCCCCGAGGCCTCATCCTCGTGCTCATCGTATGCCCGCAAAGCGAGGCGAATCCGACCGGCGGCCGCATGGGCGTTGAGCACCTCGACCTCGTCCGGCCGGACGAACAGCGTCACCGACTTCGTGACGCGAGCCGTTTTTCCATCCGGCCCGACCTCGCTGAGGGACTGGCCGACCGCGCCGACCTGCACGTTGGACAGAATCAGCTTGCTCGCTCCGCCGCGCTTCGTCACGGCTGAAACGTCAACGCGGCTGCCCGGCGTGACGAACCCGGCAACCGCGGACTCTTCGTTGACCTTGACGCTCACCGCGCGCAGGCCCAGCGGAATCGTCGCCCGAAGGCCCGGTTCCGCGCCGGGCGGCGCCAACATGCTTTCCGTCACGGGTACGCCGGCGGGAATCGCCATCGTTGTGACGCGGCTCGTCAGGTCCTTCGCGTCCTTGAACGTGTCCTTTGGCGCCAGATTGGCCGGAACGGTCTTGAAGGTCAGCATCGAAGGCGTGATCGCCGCGGCGGCGTTGATGCGACGCGCGCTGACGACGACGCGCGATTCGTCGCCTTCGCCCGCCCGCGCCTTCTTCACCACGTCCAAGCCGAGCTTGATGGCGAAGAAGCCGACGGCCAATCCGATGACCAGCGGTATTAACGATCGGGGTCTCATCACTGACGTCCTCTTCGCACCGCATCTCGCCCGAAGATCGACGCGAGACTCAAAGGAGCAGACCGTCCGTCGCCCTCGCCTCGCGCCGCACCCAGGCCGGAGCCGCGCGGGCCGCTCCGGGCTCTCTCGTCATTCGGCGAATCCCGTGCCGGAGCCGCCCGGTCGCCCCGTCACCGCGCCAGGGTCAAACCATCCAGGCGTTTCTACATGGGCGGATCATCGATGTCTTCGCCGTCGTCCTGCGCTCGCTCGTCATCGATGTACTCGCCGTCTTGCTCGTCGATGCCCTCGCGCCGCATCGTCGTTTGCGATGCGATGTCGAATGACTCCACGCCGAAGATGTGCCCGGTGAACGTGATCTCCTCGAAGGGCACGCTCACTCGCACCCAGACTTCGGTGTCCGTCGGAGACAGCGTCGAGACGTTGCTATCGACCGAGTAGCCCGAGATGCTGGCCGCTCCCATGGCGCTGGCCACGGCGCTTTCCACGTCGGTCAGCATCCCGCCAGGCAACGCCCCGGCTCGGGCGCCTTCCCGCGCGGCCAAGGTCACCGTCTGTTTAATCATGAAGGCGTGGCCCACCTCAACCATTGCAAACATCGCGGTCACCACGAGCGGCGCCATGACCGCCATCTCGACGACCGCCGCCGCCCGTCGCTTGTACGTTCGATTTCGTTTCATCACATCCCTCCCCACCATCCGAGGTAATGGCCCCCGAGAACGACCCAAGTCCCCATGCTCAGGGGAACCGCATAGGGCAAAGCCTGCCCGGGTCCGCAGAAGCTCCGGGCCGAGCCGAAGTCGCTGAACGCCGTTTCCGTCCGGCACATTTTCATCACGAGCATGCCGAAATTGGTCCAGGCCGTTCGCGCGCGACGGCGGGCCAAGATGATCGCCAGGGCGATGGCGCCCCCGATCAGGCAACCGAGAATGATCGCCTGGAGCGTCATCTGCGGTCCGAGCCAAGCTCCGATCGCAGCCATGAACTTCACGTCTCCGGCTCCCATGCCGCGCGCCGCCCACAGCAACACCAACGCGCCGCCGCCCAACAACATCCCCATCAGGCCGTGGTATACACCGACCGGACCCGCAAAGACGCCTTGGGCGAGCAGCCCGCAGAGCGCGATGGACGCGTTCAACCAGTTGGGCACGCGGTTTTCGCGATAGTCCGACCCGCTCGCCAGCACCGTCGCCGGCACGAGCGTGAAGAACATCGCTTCCGTGAAACCCGACTGCATCATGAGAGCGCCCACTTTCGAAGGAACTGGCTGCCTGTATGTTCCCGCAGGCCGTGAGAGCAACACGCCGGGCGGGCGGGAG
>CAZERK010000225.1:0-6106 GCA_964514515.1 uncultured Planctomycetaceae bacterium | reverse complement strand
TGCAGTCGGTCGCGGCTTCGAGATTTGGGGCGACGAAGTCCGCGTCGCGCGATCCGTCGTCGGCGCCCGGGGCACCGAGTCGATCGTCGTCGAGCCGATCGCCGCCAAGCAGCACCGTCCGGCAGCCGGCCGCCCGTCCGGCCTCGACGTCGCGGGACGAATCCCCAACCATCCACGAGGCGCTCAGATCGATGTCCAAGTCCTCGGCCGCCCTCAACAACATGCCGGGCTTGGGCTTGCGAAGGTCGCTCTCGCGGCGGTACTCGGCGCGGACCGCCTCTGGCCCGTCGAGGTACGGGCAGTAATAGACGGCGTCGACGTCGCAGCCGTGTTGACGCAGCCGCTCGCACATCGTCTGATGGATTTCGGCCAGCTCGGCTTCCGTCACGAGACCGCGAGCCACGCCGGATTGGTTGGACGCAACGACCACGAGATAGCCGGCCTGTCGCAGTCGGCGGATCGCCTCCGCCACGCCGGGAAGCAGTCGGACCTGATCGGGGGAGTTGATGTAGCCGGGGTCCTCAATCAGCGTCTTGTCTCGGTCGACGAACACGGCTCGCTTGGAAGCGCGCTCGCGACCCTTCGTTTGCGACGCCCCGAGAGAGGGTCGGCGTTCTCCTGCGTTCTGAGGCGGCTCCTTCGGCATGGTCTTCTTCTTCAAAGCGCTTCGATGATCGCCTGTCGCAACATCGGCAACAGGATCTCGTGATGCCCGACGATCTGGTGCCCTCGGCCCTTGCGCACCGGGCGGCCGATGACGTTCTCGCCCGGCCGATAATGCCGAATCATGTCCAGGTTGGCCGTCGTCATGTCGTCCAGGTCGCTGCCCAGGTTCCGAGCGACCGCGACGGCCTTGAGGAAGACCTCGGGCAGCACAACGGCGGAGCCGATGTTGCACCAAACGCCGGACGGCTGCCCGCGCTTCAGCGGCCCCATCTCGGCAACCACGCCGCAGATCAGCCGGAAGTCCACGGCGCTGAGATCGAACAGTCGGCTGCCGGCGACCTGCTCGTGCATATGGATGGTATCGGTGCCGATGGCCACGTGCACCGTCGCCGGGATGCCCGCGCGTTTCGCCGCCGCGAGGATGCTGTAATCGCCGTACGGCGGCCGCGTCCGCAGGAGATGCTCGCCGATCGCTTCGCCCAAGCCTTGCTCGCCCAGGCCCTGTTCGCCCGAGCCGGCCCGACGGACCGCCTCCGCGAAAAACGCCGGCGTCTCGCGCACCATGCCGAAGCGGCCGTCGTGGATCGTGTCGGCGACTTCCTCGCTCGTCTGGCCGAACGCGGCCGTCTCGAAGTCGTGGATGGCCGTCGCGCCGTTCATCGCCACGGCCGAGACGATGCCCCGTCGGATCAAATCGCAGATGATCGGCGAGCAGCCGACCTTGATCGGATGCGCCCCCATCGCGAACACGACGGGCCGACTCGCCCGACGGGCCTGCACAATCGCGGCGACCAGTTTCGCGAGCGCCTCGGCGCCCAGAAACGGCGGCAACGACTCCAGCCAACGCCTGAAGCTCGCTCCCTTTCGCGGTAGGCCGGCTAGTCGGCTCACGTCGAACTTGTGCGACCGCTTGCCGATCGAATACGTCTTCAGCTTCGACAGGTCGATGGGCCGGTGCTTCCTCGACATACGAATCTCCAACAGTTCTCCGACGGCTCTCCGACGGCTCTCCGACGACTCTCCGACGGCTCTCCGACAGCCGCCCGCCTTCCGCCTTCTTCTCCCGCTCTCTTCCGTACCTGTCCAGCGTACGGCGCAGAGGCGCAGAGGCGCAGATGTAGCGTCGGCCCCCTGCGGCCGACGCCGAGAATCGTGATGCTCGCCTAAGCCTTGCGTCCAGGCCGTCCTGAAATTCCAGGCCGGAATGCTGCTTCGTCCGGCGGTTCAGAGCAACCGGAGACGCAGCGGTCTTGATCCCAAGGCCGCGCTGATGCTACGCCTGGGTCAATTCCAGGTTTCAGCATGATCTGCCTGCCTCGAATTCCCGGACTGCATTATGCCTTGCGTCGGCCGCAGGGGGCCGACGCTACGCGCCAAGCAGACGCTCCCTTTCAGGAAGATGGTTGCGTCAGGTTCGCCATCGTTCCCAGGATCTGATCGAGGGCCTGCGACAGGATCGCCTCGCCGTCCTCGTCAAACGCGACATCCAGGCGGACCACGAGTAGGCGGCAGTCCTGCTCAACCCAGCGGCCGACGAGCTTCACGGCATCCTTCTCCGTCGTGAGGATGGCGTTGGCTTCGAGGCTCGCCGCCACGTCGCCCAACGCCGCGATCTCCTCGCCGGAGTAATCATGATGGTCCGGATACTGGTACGCCGCCAGCACGTGAACGCCGAGCCGCTCCACGCCTCGCCGAAAGCTGTCGAAGTTCGCGATGCCCGCGAAGAGCACGGCCTGCATCACGGTCGGGTCGTCCACGGGGACGGGATGGCCCTTCAAGTCCGTGAAGCCGTTGGTCTGGTGCATCGCCGTGATGACCGGCTTGCCGCCGGAGAGCCGCCCCAGCCGGCTCCTGAGCAACGTGCGGCTGCTCTCGTCGACCTCGTTGCTTCGAGTCAGGACGATCATGCCTGCCCGGCGAAGCGAGCGCGTCGGCTCCCGGAGCAGGCCGCGCGGCAACAGGTGCCCGTGGCCGAACGGAATCGTGGCGTCGACCAGCACGAGGTCCAGGTCGCGGGCGATCCGCCGATGCTGGAACCCGTCGTCCAGCACGATCGCTTCCGCGCCGCGATCGACCGCCTCCATCGCGCCCGCCACGCGGTCGGGGTTGACGACCACGATCGCGCCGGGACAACGTCGCCTGAGGACCATCGCCTCGTCAGATTCGGTCCGCCAACGGCTGGCGGCTCGGTCGCGATGCTCGTCGTCAAAGGGGATCGGCCGTCCCTTGTAGCCTCGCAGGAGGATCGCCACACGACGCCCGCGTTGCGCGATGAGCCCGGCGACGTGGGCGGCCGTCGGCGTCTTGCCGGTCCCGCCGACCGGGATGTTGCCGACCGAGACGACGGGGACGGCGAAGCGCCGGGCGCTGCGTTTGATCAGATCGTAGTAGGCGTTGCGGACGGCCACGACGCAGTAGTACGGCACCGACAGGAGGCTCAACAGGCCGCGCAGCGTGTTCGCGCCGAAGCCTTGGGCCCGGCCCGAAACGAGATCCAAATAGTACGATCTTACGACTGCCATCTCTGCCCAATCGCGGCCGCCGCCAGCGCAACATAAACGCTCAGCGGAAGCGCTGTGATCAGAGCCGCGACCATCAGGGAGCGGTTCCCGTGCCGCTCGTGACAGTAGTCCGTCGGCTTCGCCAGCCCCTGCGTCGTGCCGCCGGGACTGAAACTCGGGCGTCGACGCCCGAGCATTGGCGGAAGACTGCTTCGTCGGCAAGCGCCCGTCACGAGCGGCACAAGGCCCCCTCCCTCATCCCGATGCATCGGGAGGGCTCTGATAGAGGCCCTCGCCAAGCACGTACGGCGCAGCGCCGCATCCTGTAGCCTCGCGATGTCGGGCAGTCTATCAAATCTGGCCGGCGATGGGGCGGTCACAAGATTGCCGTGTTCGCCCTTGTCGGTGGACGTCTTGGAGAAACCGCAGCCGCCCGGCCTCTGCGCCGCGTCATGTGGCACCGGCTAACAAGCCCGTGCTCGCACGGGCTCTTAGCCGGCGCCATGCCTTCCTGCATGACAGAGCCGGCTTCTGTAAAGCCGGTGCACCGTGTTCACAGAACACGGCTCCGTTGCGAATTGTCCGCGAGAAGGGCGCTGTCGCGGACTGCTCGCGGAGCCTGATTCATCGCAGATGGAGCTCCAAACGCAATGCGGAAAGAAAACACGCCGGCAGCAGAAACGCCGGCGCGGGTCGTCGGGCAATCGGTAAGGCTAGGCTCAGGCAATCATCGAGCAAAACCCGATCGGCTTCGCATCGGCTACGGACACGTGAACTGCTGTAGCAGGACTCTGCAAGACTCCAGAAGGACCACTTCCCGTAGCGCTTTCGCCGGCGCCACGCGGGCAAGATGCCCGCTTGATGAGCCTTGCAGCGTCCCGGTAGGCGGCGGATCAGACGTAGCTGTTGAGCGCCTTCATGTAGTTGGCCCGTTCGAAGGAGGCGGGCTCGGCGCAGGAGCGCTGGCTCATGCTGCCCTTCATCTGCTCGACCGATTCGTACTCCTTCTCCTTCATCCAGGCCGTCATGTCGTTGAGCATGACGGTCAGCTCACGCGGGCCCTTGCGGAGCAGGGCCGAGCAAACCTGGGCGACGTCGGCCCCGGCCATGACGACCTTGATCGCGTCGAGGCCCGTCGCGATGCCCGTCGTGGCGGCGAGGCTGGCGCGGATATGGCCGTGCAAAATGGCGATCCACCGCAGCGGCAGACGCATCTCGAACGGCGTGCTCAGCACGAGATTGGGCATGACCTCCAACTTGTCGAGGTCGAAGTCCGGCTGGTAGAAGCGGTTGAACAGGACCAGGGCGCTCGCGCCCGCCTGGTCGAGCTGCTGGGCCATGCGAGGCAACGCGCTGAAATAGGGGCTGAGTTTCATCGCGACCGGAATCGTCACGGATCGCTTGACCGCCTTGAGAATGTCGAGGTAGACGCCCTCCACGTTCTGCGACGTCAGCTTCGGGTCCGTGGGGATGAAGTAGACGTTCAGTTCCAAGGCGTCTGCGCCGGCTTCCTGCATCTGCTTGGCGTAGTCCGTCCAGCCGCCGATCGACACGCCGTTCAGGCTGGCGATGATCGGCACGCCGACCGCCTTCTTGCACCGCGAGATGTGCTCAAGGTACTCGTCCGGCCCGAGCTTATAGTCGCCCACGTCGGGGAAGTACGACAGGGCCTCGGCGAAGCTCTCCGTCCCGTGGCTCAGGTAATGGTCGAGCTCGCGGTTCTCGAAGCTGATCTGCTCCTCGAAGAGGGAATGCAGGACGATCGCCGCGGCGCCCGCGTCCTCCAACTGGCGAACGCTGTCCAGCTCCCGGCTCAGCGGGCCGGCCGACGGCACGAGGGGGTTCTTGAGCGTCAGCCCCATGTAGGTCGTAGCGAGATTCATTGCATTGGCATCCTTACGAAAAGGAGAAGGTCGTCCGTCAATCGCCGGTCGCGTGACCGCCATTGCCCCCGTCTTCGGTCATGCGGGCTGCCGCCATATGCTCGTACATCTTCCATCGCTGGTTCACGTCCCGTTGGGCGAGGACCAACAGGCGCTTCGCGTCCTCCGGCTTGCTCTTGGTCAACATCTTGAAGCGGTTCTGCTTGTACGCATACTCCTCGAAGGAGATGCTCGGCTTCTTCGAATCAAGCTGGAGCGGGTTCTTGCCCTCGGCCGCCAGCGCCGGATTGTACCGGAACAGCGGGAAATGCCCGCTCTCCACGGCGAGCTTCTGCGTTTCGAAGCCCAACCGCATGTTGATGCCGTGCGAGATGCAATGGCTGTAGGCGATGATGAGCGACGGGCCGTCCCACGCTTCGGCCTCGATGAACGCCCGGACGGTCTGGCCGTCGCTCGCGCCCATCGCGACGGTGGCGACGTAGACGCTGCCGTAGGTCATGGCCATCATGGCGAGGTCCTTCTGGGCCATCGGCTTGCCGCCGGCCGCGAACTTCGCCACGGCGCCGCGCGGCGTGGCCTTCGAGCATTGCCCGCCGGTGTTCGAATAGACCTCGGTGTCCAACACCAGCACGTTGACGTTCTTGCCGCAGGCCAGCACGTGGTCGAGCCCGCCGTAGCCGATGTCGTAGGCCCAGCCGTCGCCGCCGAGAATCCAGACGCTCTTCTTGACCAGCATGTCGGCGACCTCGAGCAGCCGTTTGGCGTCCGGCGAGTTCAACCCGCCCAGCTTGGCCTTGAGCGCCGCGACGCGCTTGCGCTGCACGTCGATGTCCGCCTCGGTCTTCTGCACGGCGTTGAGGAGCCCGTCCACGAAGTCCTCGCCGACCTGACCGCGCAACTTGGCGACCAGCTCGCGGGCGAACTCGGCGTGCTTGTCGATCGTCAGTCGATAGCCGAATCCGAACTCGGCGTTGTCCTCGAACAGCGAGTTGCACCACGCGGTGCCTCGGCCGTCCCGATTGCCGACCCAGGGGGCCGGCGGCAGGTTGCCGCCGT
>CAZERK010000224.1:0-6109 GCA_964514515.1 uncultured Planctomycetaceae bacterium | reverse complement strand
CGCGGGCCGGCTCGTAGCGTTAGATGCGTCGCGATGCCGTCGCTCTGGCACGCGCCATCCGTCGGGTCCTCGCCCCCTGCCTCCGAGACCGAAACCTCGCGGCCGCCCCTCTCGCTCATCGTAGGGGTTGATGTACTCCCAAACCGTCTTTCCGCTTGCGTTCACCTCGAAGATGCGCCCCTGCTCCCCTGAACAAATCAGCGTATTGCCGTTGGGCAACCGTTCCGCCCCGGAGATGTGTCCCGAGAAAAACTCCGACTTGTCCGCCGCCGTGTACTCCCAACTGGGCTGGGCCGGCCCGAAGGCTTTCCCCGGCTCCTTGCGGTAGCGGCCGGACGAATCGATCGGGGGCTCGATCTCGACCACGGACGAGTACCGCCCGCCCGTGCGCCCCATGCCGTTGTTGAAGATGGTCAGATGCCCCGCGCCGGGCGAGCCATCGGGAATCCAACGCACGTCGTGTTGCGCGAAGAGCATCTGGTCCTTCGCGCCCCCCGCGCCGTACGCACGGGGATTGCCCCATCGATAGAGCAGGTCTCCGCCCATGCCGCAGCGCCCGCCGCGATGCCCGGCCGCTTCTTTCGTCGTCGTGCTGTGATCGATGACCCAAACCTCGTTGAACGTGTGCACGCCCAGAACGATCTGATCGAGCTTCTCGTTGTAGTCGATGGAGTTCGTGTGGCACCAATCCGGCTGCCCTCCGAATCCGAACGGTCCGGCAGGTCGGAACATCGGCGGTTTGTTGTTCCTGTTCTCGTCCTTGCTCCCCTCACCTTCCTTACCCTCCTCTCTCTCCCTGTCCTCCTCTCCGTCCTCGCCTCCCTCGTTCTCGTTCTTGCCTTCCTCCTCCTGTTCGTCCTCGTCTTCCTCCTCTTCTTCCGACGCGCGCCCGCCGATGTAGCCCAGCGAACGCAGCCGCCGCAACTCCGCGGGCGTCTCGCGCGGCGCCGTCCGACGATAATTCACGTCGACGCGTTCCGGATGCTCCGCGACGACGCCGTAGTTGGGCTTGCCGGCGTCGACGTCTTGCACCAGATGGTCCCAAACGTGCCATTCCCAGACGATGCGTCCCCCCGACGAGCCGCGCGGCGCCACCTCGAGCACGCAGTCCGGCCACATCTCGTCGCCGCCCATCGCTTGGGGGTCGCGCCCCGCGGCGACCGCCTGTTCGCGCGTCCTCTTCTCCCACGCGATGATCAGCACGTGGCCGTTCGGCATCGGCTTGATGTCATGGTGCTGGCACCGATGCTCGTCCGCGCACACGTACTCCCACAAGACCTTGCCGTCCGGCGCGATCCGCTCCACGCGACCGCCGATGCCGCCGCCGCCGAAATGCCGGTTCTCCGGCTCGCGGCCAGCGCGCAGAATGCTGCCGTCTTCGAGCAGGTACACCGACTGGCCTGGCTCGTACCGGCTCGGCCACGTATGCGCCAGCTTCCCTTGAAGATCGACCAGGTACGTCTTCGTCGAGTTGAGCGGTGTAAAGAGCGTGTAGCCGCCGCACGCCGCGTCCGTGTTCAGGAGCAGGCCGCGCTGCGTCGCCTGCGCCTGTCGCGTCGTTTGCGTCGGTCCGTTGGGTCCTCCGGGCAGGCGGCGCATGCCGTCGCCGAAACCCCGCGGCGGCTGTTCGCTCTCCGATTTCGCTGCTGCGCCGGGCGACCGACGGGCGACCGACGGGCTCGCCGGGTCTTGGGCGCTCGCGAACGCGGCGAGCGCGCAAACGAGCATGAGCGGCGACAAGCACGTGAGGCATCGGAGGATCGTGCGGGATTCCATGCGTTGCATCCGTTTTCCTTCTCGTGCCGAGCCCGATCATCGAGCCGTCACGCATCCAGTCCTGCCACCTTGATGAAGCTGCCGGTACGCCTGCCCGCGAGCGTCGGGTTGTTCGCCGGCTTCAGGCTGAGTCATCCGGAATCGCCATCAGCCTTCCATCCCGTCGGACGCAGGACGGTCAGAATCACCGACAGCGGGTTCGGTCGGCTGCCGCGCCGTCGCAGACGCGCTTTCTCCCTGCCTCATCTTCGTCTTCCCGTCGACGCCTCATCGACGTCGAAGACGTCCTGCGGCTCGGCGCAGCCTCTCCGGAGACGATGCAATCGCCCTGATGAACAAGCGTGTTTCCGTTCGGCAATCTGAGTCGCAGTCCCTATCGCCGACTGCGAACGAGCACCGCGCCACCGATCAACAGCAGGACCAAGGTCGTCGGCTCAGGGACGCGCCCCGGGCTGGCGACGTCGCCGCCCGACGACGCCCATGAACCGAATGCATCTCCGACCGTGGCGAGCGTCCAGTCCGTCTGGGCTTCGATCTCGCCGTAGTCTGAGGCCGGTATGTTGCAGCTCTTGTCCTTGGCCCGCGGAGTGCCGGGGTAGTCTTCGTCGCCGAAGCTCAGTTGATCGATCAGGTTGTCGTCGGCGTCGTAGAGGTTGATCTCATCGTTCCGGCCCAGATTCGCCGCGTTGCCTCCGACGATGCCCACGCCGATGAGGCCCCAGGCGGTGGCAAAGTCGGTCGCCGCGACCTCGGTCAGGATGACCGATTGGCCGGGCGCGACCACGCCGAAGGCGCTCAAGTCCACCGTGCCCGGATTCTCGCTGTCATCGTCGAAGCTCCAGCCGCTCATGTCGACCGAGCCCGGCCCCGTGTTCGTGAACTCGATGAACTCCCCATCCGCGCCGCTGTACATCCATTCGGAGATCACCATGTCGGCCGACGCGGCCTGACAGGGAAGGACCAACAGACAAATCACCCACGCGCGCTTCATGATTCTTCCTCCAGGAGTCCCGCCACTCTTCACGCCAATTGGGCGGGCGGCAAGTTCCCGATGCGTCCGCGAGCAAGCCCTACGTCCGACAGACCGCGAACACACCACAGCGCCTAGCATTCTTGCAAGCAGACGATGAAACGAAGATGAAATCGACGGACTCGTCCCCGCCCGCAGGGCCTCCTACCGCACAACCTCTTGCAGGCGCGAGAATTAGGTGCAAACAGAAAACGCCTGAGCGCTGTCGAGGAGCGCGGCCTTCAGGCGGGGCGGCGGGGCCGAGGACGATTCAAGAACAGAGTCCATTTGTCTCACTCGCTCGCACGTCACTCGTTGCACGCGAAGGCGCCCACACCTGAAGCGTCAGATTCGCTTGCTCGTAGCCCGGTCACGCAGCATCTGTCCCGGCGGTGCTCGGCACCATCGCGAACAGCGCATCGAGACGGCAGGAGGCTGTTTCCGAGCCGCCGATTTTGGACGCCGCCCTGTCTGAAATTCGGGTTATTTGAAGTGACGATGGAACGCCTAAACTCCTTCTTTGCAGGAGATTGCAGGCTGTGCTCTCGCGACTCGACGGTTGCTCGCTGGTGCCAGGCCCCGAATCGTTGCAAACGCAACTTGATGATTTCATGTTGTTTTCATGTAGATTTTGTTAAGAAAGTGATGGGCACCAAGCGCTGCGACCGACGCGAGCCTCCTAGTCCTCCGAAGATATGGAAGGCGAGGCTGGCGTCATCGTCTCGCGACATCTGCCGACCAGCTGAGGCCGGCGTGGGAATGGCCGGGGGCACCCGCACGCTACAGCGCGGTCGCGTCAGAATCCGTGCAGGCTTTGAGGCCGTTAGCCTGGGCGGGCCGCAGCCATCCGCACGGTGCTTCAGAACGACAACGCAGCAGGAGGTCGAGCATGCAAAGAACACAGATCCTTGCATTGGCATTATTCGCTTCTTGGATACCCGCCGCGTCCGGCGACGTGGTGATTTCCGAATGGATGTACAACGGCGCCGGAGCAGGCAGCCGCGGCGAGTTCGTCGAGTTCACGAACACCGGGCCGGATCCGATCGACATGACCGGCTGGAGCTTCGACGACAACAGCCGCGTCCCTGGAACGATCAGTCTCAGCGCCTTCGGCGTGGTCGCGCCCGGCCAATCGGTGATCCTGACGGATGAGACCGCGTCGGACTTCGCCACGATCTGGGAACTGAGCGACGTCATGATCATCGGGGGCAATACGGCCAATCTCGGCCGCAACGATGAGATCAACCTCTACGACGCCGGCAACAACCTGGTCGATCGCCTGACCTACGGCGACGAGGACTTTCCAGGCACGGTGCGAACGCAGACCAAGAGCTGCAACATCCCGCCGACCGACTACGCCTACACGGAGGTCCAGACCCCTTGGGTCCTGGCTGCGGAATACGACGCATACGGTTCGAAGACGTCGACCCGTGGAGAGTTGGCCAGTCCGGGGCGCATCGTGGGATATGCCCGGAGCGATTTCGACCACGACGGCGACGTGGATTGGGCGGACTTCGGCGCCTTCTGCTGGTGCATGGCCGGCCCGTTCGTGTCGTACGATCCTCTCCCTTCGGGCTGCACGTTGGCGCCGCAGGGCGAGGGCTTCATCGCGGCCGACGCGGATGAGGACGGCGACGTCGATTTGCTCGACTTCCGCGTCTTTCAGTTGTGCTTCAGCGGCGAAGGCAATCCGGCCGACCCCTCCTGCGGCAGCAGCGGCGAAGAGCCGGGACCGACCCAGATCATCCTGAACGGGACGTCGATCACCGTCATCGGGTCCGGCGTCCTCGTCGACGGCACGAAGGCGACCATCACGTCGGAAGGCGTCTATTCCGTCTCCGGCACGCTGGACGATGGGCAGCTCGCCGTCAACACGCCGGACCCCGGCCTCGTCCAGATATACCTGTCCGGAGTCGACATCAGCAACTCCACCAGCGCTTGCATCAACGTGATCGGCGCCGCGCACACCGAGATCATCCTCGTCGAACAGACGGAAAACGTCCTCTTTGACGCAACGACCTACGTCTACGAAAACCCCGAAGACGACGAACCCAACGCGGCCCTCTTCAGCGACGATCCGCTGACGATCTCCGGCGCGGGCGAGTTGACCGTGTACGGCAACTACAACGACGCCATCGCCAGCAAGGACGAACTCACGATCCAGGGCGGCACCATCAACGTGATCGCCGTGGACGACGGCATCCGCGGCAAGGATTATCTGCTGATCGAGGATGGACACATCACCGTGACGGCCGCCGGCGACGGCTTGAAATCCGACAACGAGGAAAACCCCGAGTTGGGCTACATCACGATCGAGAACGGGCTGATCGACGTCACGTCCGGCGGCGACGCCATCGCGGCCGAGACCGACGTCTCCATCACGGGCGGCGAGTTCACGCTCGTCTCCGGCGGCGGCCACACGGCCTCGATCCCGGAGGACCTGTCAGCCAAGGGCATCAAGGGACTCGCCAGCGTACAGATCGAAGCCGGCACGTTCGACATCGATTCCGCCGATGACGCGATTCACTCCAACAACGCCATCACGATTGGCGACGGGACGTTCATCATCGCCAGCGGAGACGACGCCCTCCATTCGGACGTCACGCTGGAAATCGACGGCGGAACGATCACAATCACGGACTCGTTCGAGGGCATCGAAAGCGCGGACATCACCATCACGGACGGCGAGATCGACGTGACGTCCAGCGACGACGCGATCACGGCCGACACGACCCTATCCATCACGGGCGGCGCGTTCACGCTCTTCTCCGGCGGCGGGCACACCGTGACGATTCCGTCAAGCGCATCGGCCAAGGCCGTCAAGGCGGGCGTGAGCATCACGATCAGCGGCGGCACGTTTAACATCGACTCCGCCGACGACGGCGTTCACGCCTACAACGTCTCGATCAGCGGCGGAACCTTCACCATCGCCACGAACAGCAGCACCAGCGCCAGCTATGGCGACGGCGTTCACGCCGACAACCTGCTGCACGTCTCCGGCGGTACGATCAACGTCACGACCGGTTACGAGGGCCTGGAGAGCAAGGACATCACGATCGACAACGGCACGATCCGCGTGAACACGACCGACGACGGCATCAACGCCGCCGGGGGCGCGGGGTCGGACAATCATCTGTATATCAACGGGGGCTACATCGCCGTATACGCGGCGGGCGACGGCATCGACGTGAACGGTTGGATCACGATGACTGGCGGCACCGTCATCGTTCACGGCCCGACGGGCGACATGACTGCGGCGATCGACTACGCCCGGTCCTTCAACATCAGCGGCGGCTTCCTGGTCGCGGCGGGCAGCGCCGGCAT
>CAZERK010000223.1:3448-6112 GCA_964514515.1 uncultured Planctomycetaceae bacterium | reverse complement strand
AGATCGACGCCGTGCGCCCGGAAGAAGTCGATGGCCGGCGGGTTCATGGCGGCCAGGCGCTCGATCGGGGTCTGCCGCCAAGCCTGCGACCTGCGCAAGTAAGCTGCTGCTTCGTCAGGAAGCAAGTCGAGGGCGAAATCGCCGGACGGCCCGCCGCCGGACGGATTCCGCGCGAAATCGAGGAAGACGCGCCGCCCGCGCAGCGCCGTCTCACGATACACGAGCAGGTCGATCAGCGACGAGCCGCCCGACGCGACCTTCTCGCAATCGAACGGCCATTCGTACCCCTTGCGGAAGACCGCCGTGGCCAACGCCCGCAGATCGGAGAAGCCGTCCGCTAGGAATTCCCGCTCGTCTCCGCCGTTCGCGTCGCAGGAGACGTAGCGAGGAATCACCTGTTGATAGCTGCCGGAGAGGTTCCAACGCGGTCGGATCGACGCGAGCCCGAACTGGGATTCCGTCAGGTTGTTGGCCACGGCGCCGATCGCCAACGCCATGCCCATCGAGCCCGTCTGGCTTTCGGGATAGACGGAGGCCGCGTACATCGCTCCGGGACCGCCCGTCGCCAGCACGACGTTCACGGCGTTGAAGAGCACGAAGCCGAACGCACCGTCCTCGATTCGTGACAGATCGATCGCGACGGCTCCGCACGCGTGCTTCTCGCTGTCGATTGCCGTCGTCAGAAGCGCGATCGCGACGTGGCGATCGAAGACCGGGATTCCCGCCGACTGAACGGCCTTTCCCAGCGATTCGCACATCATGCGCGACGTCAACGGGCCGGCGGACGTTCCCCGCCCGTACGGATCGTGGTCGGTCCGGTAGCCCGCATAGGCCCCGCAGCGCGTCTGCGGAAAGGGCACGCCGAGCTCAACGAGATTGAAGAACGCCTGCGCGGAATGCTGAGCCTCGCACAAGGCGACGTCGCCGTGCATACTGCCGCCGCGAAACAGGTCCTCCGCCATCTGCCGCGCACAATCCGGCCGCCTACCCGCCAGCGACAGCTTGTAATAGGTCTGCTTGTCGGAGCCGGCGTTGTTCGACGTGCCCGCGCCCCATTGTTCCGTGACGATCGCGATGTCTCGTTGGCCGCGGCGATGAAGCTGCAACGCCGCGTTGAGTCCCGCCGCTCCGCTGCCGATCACGAGCGTGTTCAGCGAGCGAACGCGGAGACTGTGCCCGTCCAGACGGACTTCCGTTGTTGCGACGCTCACGAGACGCGACCCTCCTCTGCGTTTGCCCCTCTTGCGCGGACCTGCCGCCGTGCTCGCCGATATTCCGCTGCGTACGCATCCTGGTCGCGGACGACGCAGCCGGTTCGGCCGCCGTCGCGCATGATCTGCGTGCAGCCCGAACACGCCACGCAAGTCTTCGCGGGATCGAGCTTTCCGTGCCGGGCCAAATCCCTGACGCAGTTCGGGTAGGCGAAGGCCATCCGTCCGATTCCGATGAACGCGGCCCTGGCATCCCGCACATTCGCGGCGCCAACGTACGGGAAGTACTGCCGCAGCCAACTGAAGCCGGTTCCCACCATCGGCAGCTCAGGCACGGCTTGTTGCAAGGCGCCGGTGATCCGGAGCAGCCGAGCAATCCCGACCAACGGGTGCTCGTCTGGCCGACCTTGACCGATCGTGGGCTTGTCGAACGGCCGGCCGAGGTGCGGTTGGTAGTACGGGTTGCCAATCGAGACGTTCAGCAGCGGGCAGCCGAGCTTCTCCAGCCGCGATGCGAGCGCACAGACCTCCTCGAAACCGCCTGTTCCGGCGTCGGCGTCGCCCGGATCGCCGCCAAAGCCGTAGGGATGCGGGAGCCCGTCGTACGCGCTGATGCGACTGGTCACGACAAACTCCGGCAGCCGCTCCCGGATGCGCTGGACCGTCTCCAGCAGAAACCGTGCGCGATTCTCGAACGCCCCGCCGTACTTGCCATCTCTCGTGTGCGACGCCAGCAGCTCTGACACGAGGTAGCCGTGGCACGCCTTGACGTCCACGCCGTCGAAGCCGGCCTGCGAGGCCAACTCGCCGGCTCGAACGAAGACCTCCTGGAGACGGTCCAACTCCGCGTCAGCGATGAGCGGGTCGTCCGGCGCCAGCCCCAGCCGGGGATCAAGGACGGCGTTGTGCTGCGCGATGATGGGTTGCGGTTGGCCGTCCCGCCGGCTGTATCGACCGGGATGCGTAAGCTGGAGGATGCAGAACGGGCTGTGCGCCGCTTCCGTCCCTTCGCTCGCGGCTCGGCGCGTCGCCTCGACCAGCCGGGCAAACGAGCCGACGTTGGCAGCGCTCAGGCAGAGTTGTCGCGGGTTCGACCGCGCCTCCGCCTGGACCGTTGTCGCCTCGAACCAAATCAGCCCGCTTCCGCCGGCCGCGAACCGCTGGTACCGACGAACGGTCAACTCGCTCGGAGCGCCGGCCTCGTCGGCGTCGCACCCTTCCATCGGTTGGATCGCCAGCCGATTGGGTACGCAGCGCCCGGCAACGGTGATCGGCCGCCACAGGGGACTCAGGTCGTCCGCAAACGGAAGATCGACGTGGAGGCTACGGGCCTTGTCGAGCAGCTCGGCCGCGCTGGCGAACTTGAACGTCTCGGGCCCCGACATGACCAGCCTCGTCAGCCGTTCGCGGACTGCGTACTCCGCGGTCCTGTCCGCTGCTCCGCGCGCTGCAC
>CAZERK010000223.1:0-3438 GCA_964514515.1 uncultured Planctomycetaceae bacterium | reverse complement strand
GTAGAGCCTGGCGCACTCATCCCGCAGCACCCCCGCCACGACCTCGGTGGCGGCCCCCGCCCGCTGCACGATCTCCTTGAGACTCATGATATCCGCCGCACCGCGGTCCTCGCACAATCGCGGCCAATCCGCACGATCCGTGATCGCCAATTGCCCGGCCGCGATCCGACGCTCTCCCTCCTGCGCCATCCGCACAAGCTGGCCGAGCTCTTGCACCGTCAGATCGGGAAACCGTGACAAGAACGTCGGATCGTGAATCGGGATGTCGAAGCTCCCGCCGTGGTCCTCAATCGAGAGGCGGACGTCCCGCTCCAGCGTCGCCAGCCGCCGGCAAACCCGCTCGAAGTCCACGAGCCCCGCACCGATCGCCGTCGGGAAGGAGACCAGTCCTTGCGGTGATAGGGTCAGGGCGCCGTCCTTGATGTGTGTCGCCACAACCCAGGGGAGGATCCGCTCCGTTCCCGCGACCGGTTCCTCGAGCATCGTCAGCAGGTTCATCGTGTCCAGGCAGATGCCGAGCCACCCGCCGGGCTCCGCCCCGCACATCTCGAAGACGCGCAGTAACTCAAACGTCGTGAACTCGAAATGCAGCTCGATGGCCAGCACGACCTTCAGATCGGTCCAGACGGCCTCTTGTGCCCTCAACGCCCGTGTCATCTCAAGGAGCATCGTCTCGGTCGGCGGCGCCTTGTCGCTCCATCGCATCAGCCCGCCCGAGCACGACCGCACCACCCGTGCCCCCAGCGCCGCGGCCTGCCGCGCGGCCGCGGCGTTGATCGGCAGGAGGTCCTTCGGAGTCGATGTACGCGTGTCCAGCGGGATATGCTGTGCGCCGCCCCATTCCAAGTACAGCCCCCGCTCGTCCGCGCGCCGCCGCAGCTCTCGCAGAAACGCCTCGTCGAGTTTCTGTCCTTCCTTCAGTTGCACGTCGGAGAACTGCACGCCCTCGCCGCCGTGCGCCTGCACCCAGTCGAGCGCCTCGAACGGCGACAGGGCCAACGGCTGCAAGCTGTAGCTGTCAACGCCGATCCGAAAGGGCTTCATGACTTCGCATCCCCGCGACGCAGAACGACCCGGCCTGTTCTGGTTCCGTCCCGTCTACCTTACGCATCCGGCGCATGCAGGTACGGCAGGTACTCCTCGGGGCTGACGGGACATCCCGCCGGCATCCGCCACAGGAAGTTGGGATCGATGCGCGGCTCGTCGTCAACGTGCGCCCGCATCAAGGCCAGCTTGCGTTGCAGCAGCTCCCCGAAGTTCTCTCCGTACATGTAGAAAGCCTCCCCGCAGGGCAGCACCGGCATGAAACTCGTTCGACCGGTCTGCCACAGCTCCAGCAGGGCCTCGGCGTTCTCGATTTCGTCCAGGACGGTGGCTCGGGCCTGCGCACGTCGCCGAGCCTTCGTCGATTCGTCGCCTGCTTCCAGGTAGCCGTGTACGCCCGCCACCCACGCGGCCGTGTTGCGCAGCGTCCTCCAATAACACCGAAGGCCCTGCGCTCGGTTGAGCTGATCTTCAAACACCGCACGTGCAGATGCCTCGGCGGCCGCCTCCGCGCTGTGCCGCAGCAGTCGAATCGCCTCGTCCAACCGCTGCCAGGCGGCTCGGTCGGCCTGGGCAACCAGGCGATCGGCCATCTCCAACGGGATGAGGTCCCAAAGAACGTCCGCCCGCAGATCGATCAGCGTCGGGTTGTTGGCGGTAGCGATCATGTAGTCTTCGTAGTAGGCTCGTTCCCGCTTGGGAATTCGTTCGATGTCCGGCACCATCGGCCGGACCCACAGCCGGTACCACGCGTAGGCCCAACTGTTGCCGTAGAGCGGGACTTCCGGGAACTCGCCGACGGCCTCATCGATGAGCTTCCAGGCGTCGATCAAGGGCTGCGCGAGTTCAGGCCCCACCCAACGTCGTGCCGTCTGGCTGACGACGGCATCCACGTCGAATCGGTCGCTCGCCGCCTGAAAAGAGCGCAGCACCTCGCGGTTGACGTCCCTCGGCGCGAGCGGGGCCGGACTGACGACCGCTTGCAGCCGGTCCAGGCCGGCGGCCGCCAGCCCTTGCAGCCGCTTGGCCGTCTGCCACGGCGATGGCACTCCGAGCACGTAGTTCGTGGTGAGCGGCAAGTGGACGCCCACCTCGGCGCCCCGGGCTGCCAGCGAGCGTTTCCTGTCGCCCAGGGCCGGATCGGTCAGTTCGGCCGCGCCGATCACCAGATCGACGCGATTGCCCATGCCCCCGACGATGACCTCCTGCTCCTGAGCCGAGAACCAATTGACGGCGGTCATGACGCGAAAGTCGGGGTTGATCTTGCACGCGGCGTCGCGGAGGAGTCTGTAATAGCCAAGCACGTTCTTGCCGGCGACCCGGGCGATCTCCTGATGATCCCGCCATTCGCGAATCAGATACGCGCCGCCGTTTCGGCCGGGATAGAGCGTCGCGGTGTGCTCGAAGCCCGACCCGCTGTCGTTGCTCCATAAGCAGACGTAGCCAAGCTCCGGCGCCTCTTGCATGAGATGGGTCATCAACTGCGCGTAATGCCAGCGAACCAGGGGATGCGCCAACGTCAACGTGTACCGGGGTCGGCAACTGCGAAAACCGTGGTCCACGCGAGCCCCGCGAAGATACGGATAACGCTCCAACAGCGCATCCGGAACCGACCGGGGACTGCAACACGTCAATCCCGGCGTCAGCCCATACTTGACGGCCATCGCCGCGCTATGCCGCAGGTTGTCCAGGTTGGCGCGAAGGTATTCCGGCGGATAGATGCCCTTGTTCAGATCGGTGGCGACGTATTGGTCCAGGTCCGGGCTGTACTGATAGAAACGATAGTAGATTTCGCCGGGCGGCCCCTCCTCGTACGCAAAGGGACCGGCCAGGCCGTTGACGCTGACGTGCGTGCAGCCGATCCGGGCGAACTCGCGCATCGCCGTTTCGACGTCGTATCCCTTGGCCTGTTCGGCACGGCACGCGAAGGAGCTGTCGATGCCTTCCACCCAGCCGATGGCGCCCGTCAACAGTCGACCGGCCTGAAACGCCTCGACCGGCTCGTCGATCCACAGTTCCGAGACTTGGCGCCAAAGCCAATACAGCAGGTGCGCACGGCTCGCGACCAGCCAGCCGTGCCCGTCTGGGTGCAGCTCGAAGTAGGCCCAAGGCCGATCAGATGGCGGTTGCTGCTTGAGTTGCTCCTGCCACCCGGCAACGTCCTCTCCAGCCACCGCTACGACCAACGCGCCGGGCTGATGCGCCCGCTCGCTCGCTTCCGCCACGCATTCAAGTCGAGCCTCAGGCGCCATCGTCCGCGCGATCTCCGCCGCCACGGTTCGGCAGACGGGCGGACCTTCCTGAGCCAACAGCAACGAAGAGACCTGGGCGAAGGCCTTTCTCATGGGTGTTCCTCTGCCGATGTCATGCCAAGGCGTTCTCCTCGCTGGGAAG
>CAZERK010000222.1:0-6112 GCA_964514515.1 uncultured Planctomycetaceae bacterium | reverse complement strand
CCGGGGGCTTCCAGTGCGCCCGAAGCCGCGCACGAAGTCGCCGCGACGGCCCTCGGAGCGACGACGCCAAGAACGACCGACCGAGACTTCTCGTTGCGATGTCACGAATAAGGGCGAGGGCCTCGCGCCAGACGCGAGGGCTGGTCCAATGCTGGCGGTCGTCGCCCGCGTCACGAAACGATGTCAACGGGCTGGAAACCAGAATCCCGAGCAAAGACAGCAACCGCTCAACACGTGCGATGATGCACCCAACGTCAACGACCCGAACCCACGACCCCAGACACGGCCTGCAAATCCTCCTCCTCGTGGACGGGCTCTTGCGGCTGTTCATCTGGTCCTGCCCGATCACGCTGACGGCGGCCGTCTTCACCGCGTGCGACGCCTGGCCGACGCAGCATTACATCGGCGCGGACTTCGCCACCGCGTGGCTCGTCACGCGCAAGCTCACGCACATGGTGCTGCTCTACAACGTCTTCTACGTGCTCCTGCTCGTGCTGATCCGCCTGCTAATCCCCACGCCGCAAGAAGGCATCTACGAGGTTGGCGCCGGCAAGCGAACCAGCCGACAACTGCTGTACGCCGCCGTCATCAGCACGTTGACCAAGGCCAGATACGAAGCTCCGTTCCCGGGCTTTCTGGTCTTCCATATCGCGAGCCTGCCGCCCATGCGCTGGCTCATGAACCCGATCTTCGGCCCCCGGTCGCAGTCCGCCAGCATCACCGATCCGCACATCCTCGACCCCTACGGCGTCCGCATCGGCCGAAACGTCGTGATCGGCTTCGGGACGACCCTTGCCGCCCATCTTCAAGAACGCGGCGCCATCCAAATCAAAAAGACGATCATCGAAGACGACGTGCTGATCGGTGGCCATTGCGCCGTCACGGGCGCCCACGTCAAGCGCGGCGCCGTCGTCGGCGCCGGCTCAATCGTCCTGCCCGGCAGCGTCATCGGCGAAGGCGAATACTGGTCCGGCAACCCGGCTCGACGCCGCCCCCGCCCCGGGACTGCATAGCCGCGACCCGGCATTGTCCGATCTCGGCGCAGCGTTGTTTAGCCGCGACGCGCAGCGGAGCGCGCGTCCGCCTGCGCGATGCAACGCCGAGAACGGCCGCTTGAACAATCGCAACCCAATCTTCACGCGTGTCGAACCGCGCTGACGAATCGAGCGATCTTCTCCGCCGACTTGATCCCCGGCTGATCCTCGACGCCGCTGGAGACATCGACCGCCCAAGGCCGCACGCGACGAATGCCGGAGGCGACGTTATCCGCCGTGAGCCCTCCGGAGAGAATCAGCGGCGGCGCATCGTCCAGGACGCCCGCCTCTCGGGCGCCGGAGACAAGATCCCAATCGAACCGCTTGCCGCTGCCACCGCGCACCTGCTCGCTGAAGGCGTCGAGGAGGATCGCCGCCGCGCCCGCCGCACGAAACGCCTTCACCTGATCCACGAACGAACGGTCTCGCACGCGGAGCGCCTTGACGACCCGCAACCCGTGGAGCTTGCGGACGAAGGCGGGACGCTCGTCTCCGTGAAGCTGCGCCGCGCTCAAGCCCGCCTCGACGACCGTCCGCAACACCGTCGCGGATCGCGCGTTGACGAACACGCCGACGACGAAGACGAACGGCGGCATCGCTGCGACGATCTCGCGCGCACGGGATATCGTCACCTGTCGCGGCGACGGGCCGAAAACCAGCCCGACGGCATCCGCGCCGGCCTCGACGGCCGCAATCGCGTCTTGCGGCCGCGTCAAACCGCAAACCTTGATACGCACCATGACTCGGCTCCGTCGAGCTCGCAGCGCGGCGACGCCGCACCCCGGCGAACGGCCATCGCTGATCGCCGAGAGACGCCGGCCGGGAGTTGTCCGATTTCGCCTGGGGAGCGTACCATACCGCCGCGGCTGTCGAAACTCCGCCCGAACCCCCGTCTACAGTCCAAGAGGGGCGCGAAGAGGTTGTGGCGTTTGCGCTGTCGCAGAAGGCCACGTTGGGGAATTCAAACGAGTCTTGCCATGCCCAAGGATTGGGTCATCGCTCCGCCTGCGTCCGGCCGACACGATCTCGCCCGGACGCTGCGCATCTCGCCCGTCGTCGCCCAAATCCTCTGTCATCGCGGCGTGCGCGACGTGGAGTCCGCCCGCCGCTTCCTGCACCCCCAGATCACGGACATCTATCCGCCTGAGGCCCTGCCCGCTACGCTGCCCGCCGCCGAACGCGTCGCGACCGCCGTCGAACGCGGCGAGAAGATCGTCCTGTTCGGCGACTACGACGTGGACGGCATCGCCGGCGTCTCCATCCTTTGGCATTGCCTCCGGCTCGCCGGCGCCCATCCGGACTTCTACATCCCCCACCGCCTCGAGGAAGGCTACGGCATCAGCGTGGAGGCGATTGACGCTCTGGCGGACGACGGAGCCCGTCTGATCATCACGGTCGACTGCGGCGTCACCGCGCTGGAACCTGCCGCCCGTGCCAGACAGCGCGGCGTCGACCTCCTCATCACCGACCACCATGCGCCGCGAACGGACGACGCCGGAAACGTCCAACTTCCGGATGCGTTGCTCGTGCATCCCGGCATCGCGCCTGCCCAAGGCTCGTCCGAACCTGTCTCGGCGTGCGCCGCTTACCCCAACCGCGATCTGTGCGGGGCCGGCGTCGCCCTCAAACTGGCCTGGGCCATCGCTCAACGCATCTCCAACGCCGAGAAGGTCAAGCCCCAGTTCCGCGAGTTCCTCGTCGATGCCGTCTGTCTGGCCGCCCTGGGGACAATTGCCGACGTCGTACCCCTGCTGGGCGAGAACCGCCTGATCGCCCATCACGGCCTGCTGGGCTTGCCGAACAGTCGTCAACCGGGAATCCAAGCCCTCATCAAGACGGCGGGCTTGACCGGCAAGAAGCTCGAAGGCTACGACATCGGCTTTCGGCTGGCCCCGCGGCTCAACGCAATCGGCCGCATGGGGCACGCCCGGCTCGCGGTCGAGATGCTGACCCGAGCGACGCCGGAGGAGGCCCTGCACATCGCCGAGAATCTCGATCGGCAGAACCGCGACCGGCAGGAGTTGGATCGCAGCATCACCGCCGACGCACGAAGAAAGGTCGTCGAAGAAGGACAGGACGGCGACGCCGCCCGTGCCATCGTTCTGGCATCCGAGGACTGGCATGCCGGCGTCATCGGCATCGTAGCCAGCAAGATCATGGAGGAGTTCGGCCGCCCCGCCATCCTGATCGCTGTGGAGAACGGGATCGGACAGGGCTCCGGGCGAAGCATCGACCGCTTCCCGCTGCACGAGGCCCTGTCCCGATGCCGCGAGCACCTGATTAGCTGCGGCGGCCACGCCAAGGCAGCCGGCATCCGCATCGACGCCGCGAAGATCGGGGCCTTTCGCGAGGCATTCCAAGCCTACGCGGGTCGAGTCCTCACGCCGGCGGATTTGAGGCCGAAGCTGGAGATCGACGACGTCGTTGGGCTGGAACAGCTCGACGAGCGGCTAGTCGAAGACCTGAAACGGCTGGAGCCGTGCGGCGCCGGCAATCCTCCCGCCCGCCTCGCCACCGATTGGCTGGAACTCGTCGGCGAGCCGCGAACGGTCGGCGCCTCCGCGACGCACCTCCAAGTTTTGCTCGGCGACGGCCGTCGACAATGCAAGGGCATCGCCTTCGGCCAGGCCAAGCTACGGCCGCAACTGCTGGACCATCGTCGGTGCCGCGTCGCCTTTCAGCCGATATTGAACGAATGGAACGGGCGGCGTAGCGTCGAAATGCAGATTCTCGATTTCCAGTTCCCGTCGTCGTGAAGCGATGAGCGACTCAACGCAGACGAACGCTCCGAACCGCATCGGCGGCCGAACCGCCGACCTCTGTTGCCTCGCGGTCATCACCGCGGCCGTTCTCCTGGCGGCGGTTCCGGGGATCGCTCGCGGGGGACTCGGCTGGTCCGACGCGCCGCAGCATACGTTCGACGGCATCTTCATCCTCGAGTTCTTCAAACAGCTCCCGCTCGACGACGTCCGCGGCTGGGCGGAGCAGTTCTACCTGCGCTATCCATCGCTCGGCATCGTCGTCTATTACCCGCCCGGCTTCGCCGCCGTCGAAGCCTTCGTGTTTGCTCTGTTCGGCGTCAGCATCGTCACGGCCCGACTGACCGTCCTGCTCTTCGGGATCGGCGCCGGCCTTCTCATGTTCGCGCTCGGCAAGCGCTGGTTCGGTCGGCCGGCCGGCCTGGTCGCCGCGCTACTGCTGATCACCTGTCCCCACGGCTCGCTCTGGCTGAACGACGTCATGCTCGAATGGCCGGCGACGTTCTGGCTGCTCGCAGCCGCCTTCGCCTACCAGGCCGATCGCGACTCGCGTCGGGCATGCTGGTCCGTCGCCCTCGGCGCCGCCGTCGCCTTGGCGTTCTTCACCAAGCAGACGGCCGGTATCATCCTGCCTGTCGTGCTCCTGCACGCGCTATGGTGCAAGGACCGTCGGACCTATCTGCTCCGGCCTGCGTTCATCGCGTCGATCGGCGTCGCGGCCGCGTTGATCGGCGGCTACATCGTCTTCAGCAAGCCCTATACGGCCCTGCCGGCGACAATCCTGCTGCCCTCGTTCGAACCGCTGTTCTACGTCCGCCATCTGCCGGAGATTGTCGGCTGGCCGCTCCTGCCGTTCGTTGCGTTGGGGCTCGCCTGGCTCACGCCGTGGCGGCGACTCGACGCGGACAGCCGCCGATCGCGCGGCTTGTTGCTGCTCTGGCTGCTTGCCTGGACCGTCTTCAGTAGCACGATCGTCGCCAAGGAGCCGCGTTACTTCTTCTTCTCGCTTCCGCCGCTCATGCTGGGCGCCGCCGGCTTGCTGTGCGGCATTCGCTGCCGTGCAGCAGCTTGTTCGCCTCCAGACAACGTGCCCGGCGAGCCCACCGCGTCGCCCGCCGCGCAGTCGGCGTCCCGCTGCGACGCTCCGGCGAGCACGCCCTCAGAGCCGCGACCGCCGATTCTTGATCTCGCGCGACGAAACCCGGGGGCAGAGCGCGGTCTTCATGCCCAGCAGGGGGACCGCTTCCAGCCGCGGCGGGGAGCGGCTCTGTTCTGGCCCACCCCGAACGGGCTCGTAAAGCAAGAACGCAATTGCCCTGCACATGTAAGCCTAGCGGCCGCGGCCATCCTGATCGTCGTCCAGGCAGCCATCGCATGGACGGCTTCTCCGCCTCGACTGCCGGACTACTCGCCTGCCGTCGCGGAGCTGGTCGCCCGGCCGGACGCGGACTTGGTATTGGTCGACGCTGTGCGCGACGGCGAGTTCATCTTCGACGTGTATCTGAACGCCGCCGCGCGAGACAGGATCGTCCCGCTGCGAGCCAGCAAGCTGCTCTACGCCCGGGCCGCTCGCGTTCGCTACAACTACGAACAATTCGTCAACGCGCCGGCCGACATCGTCGCGATGCTGGACAAGTACGGCATCCGCTACGTCGTGGTCGAGTCGGCGTTGCCGAAGACGCATTATCAGGAAGCGGACCCGCCCCCGCGAAAGATGCTGCGAAGCCTGCTGGCGGAGGATCCCCGGTTCCAGCTTGTCCGGTCGTGGCCGCTTCGTTGCGAAGCCCCGAGCTGGAACGACGTCGAGTTGCGGCTTTACGCCTATCCCGATTGCCCGCCGCGGCAGTCGAACACGATCACGCTCTCGTTCCCGGGCATGGGCGGGACCGCGACCTTCAAGCTCCCATAAACTCGGGCGTTGAGCCCACGAGCATACGAACCGCACGATTTCGCACGCGAATTTTGCCCGCGAGGCGAATCGTATCGTACGTTTGGTTTGGCCATCCTGCGGCCCGTCGCCGGCAACGACGGCGAACCACGGCGAGCGGTGGCGCAACGACGAGCACCCCAACGGAGGCCCGGGCGCCGCCGCCCGGAGAAGGCCCAACCGGCCTGGTACAGAGAGACAATCGATTTGGGGAAGGATTCTCAGCGGCGTCCGGCTCTGGCTGCCTCCTACAGAGCCGGGCGCCTTTTTCTTGCGCCCAAGCGCCGCCCCTCGCCGCCTCCAGCCCATCGTGTTGGTTCGGGTCCAATACCGCCTTTCCAATCTGAAGCCGCCGGCCTGCATCTCCTTGAGAACCGTCGGCCTTGGCCGAC
>CAZERK010000221.1:0-6170 GCA_964514515.1 uncultured Planctomycetaceae bacterium | reverse complement strand
AACTTCTCGACGCGACCGGCCGTATCGACGAACTTCTGCGTTCCGGTGAAGAACGGATGACAGGACGAGCAGATCTCAACGGTGATCTTCTCCTTGGTGCTGCCCGTCTCGAACTTGGCGCCGCAACCGCAGGTGATCGTACAACGATGATACGCCGGATGGATGTCCTTCTTCATGGATCTCACCTCGACTCACGGTCCCGCAGCGCCCGCCGCACCGGCTGGCCGCCACAGGGACCCATAGAATGAACCAGAACCCCTCATTATACGCCTTTCAGTTGCCGATGCAACCCGCCTATGGACGCGCCAGCGGGGCTTGCGCCAAGCGGTCGCGAACGCGCCACGCCGGCAGCACCGGCAGGGGTCCTGGTGCCCAACGCAAAGGACCGGCCCCTCATCCCGACCTGTCGGGACGGCTCTGTTCAGATGCGCACCGGGCGAGCGAACACGGCGAGAATGCGGTTGCCCTGGAAACCGGCCTGAAAGAGTCCAGGGACGGCTTGACAAGGCCGCCCAGAGGCTTATCCTAAGGGGTTCTGGCGTTTTGTTTGGATCGACAGCCTGATAGCGAGCGTGGTGTATGTCGTTTGTGACGGACAAATGTTACCAGGCGAAGGGCGGCGAGGTCCGGCGCGACTGGTTGATCGTGGACGCCGAGGACAAGGTGCTCGGACGACTGGCGACCAAGCTGGCCCGGGTGCTGATGGGCAAACACAAGCCGAGCTACACCCCGCACGTCGATACCGGCGATTTCGTGGTGGTGGTCAACGCCGAGAAGGTTCGGGTGACCGGGCGGAAAGCGGAGCAGAAGCAGTACGACTACTACACGTACTATACGGGCGGTCACAAGATCATCCCGTTCGCCGACCTGTTTCGAAGGCATCCCGACCGCATCATCAAGCTGGCGGTTCGCCGCATGTTGCCCAAGAACGCCCTGGCCCGTCGACTGCTGACCAAGTTGAAGGTCTATCGTGGCGCCGAGCATCCGCACCAAGCTCAACAGTGCCGGCCGTTGGATTTGAATCGAGTTTGATAGATGAGGAGTCTCCAGGCGTGTCTGACGCACCGATGACATCCGGCGGGCCGCAGGCCCCTTCACCGAATCCGGTCGGACCTGAGTCCGCGCCGCCAGCGAAAACCGATGCCGCCGCATCGACGCCCCCGACGACTCCGGTCGTCGAGGCCGTCTCGCCTTCGACGGCCGCACCCGGCGCCCAAGCCGCTTCGCAGGGACCGCAGGCCGGCAAGAGCCCTTACGTCTGGGGAACCGGCCGACGCAAGACGGCTGTCGCCCGAGTACGGATCATGCCCGGTACCGGGAAATTCGAGATCGACCGGCGCGGAGTCAACGAGTACTTTTTCGACGAACAGGGCCGCAGGGACGTCATGGCCCCGCTTGCGGCTACGAATGCGCAGGACAAATTCGACGTGTTTGTCAACGTTCGTGGCGGCGGGCAGACGGGTCAGGCGGGAGCGATCATGCTCGGCATCGCACGCGCCCTGGTGAAGGCCGACGCAGCATTCGAACCTCCTCTGCGAGACGGCAACTATCTCACCCGAGACAGCCGCGAGGTGGAGCGTAAGAAGCCCGGTCGCCCCGGCGCCCGAAAGCGATTCCAGTTCTCGAAACGATAGTTCCGGCGTTGCGCCCTATTGATGGTAGGACCGACCGCCCGGCGGACGGCTCCGCCGGGTGCGTCGTTTATGGTCGGCGTCAGCCGCCGCCCGGCATCTTGCCTTCGCTGAACATGCGGACGAGCTGAACGGCCGCAGGACCGACCAACACCACGAAGATCGCCGGGAAGATGAACAGGATGAGCGGCAGCAACAGCTTGACGGCGGTCTTCTGGGCTCGTTCCTCGGCCGCCTGACGGCGTTTCGTGCGAAGGGCCTCGGCCTGGGCTCGCAAGGCCTTGGCGATGCTCGTTCCGAGCTTCTCGGCCTGCGCGATGACGGCGACCAGCGACCGCATCTCGGGTAGGGCCGTTCGCTGGGCCATGTTCGACAGGGCCTCGACGCGCGGGACGCCCATCTGCGTCTGGATGGTGGCGATCTGCATCTCCTCCGCCAGCGCCGGATGGACGTTGCGCATCTCGTCGCTCACGCGGAGGATCGCCGCGTCCAAGCCCAGCCCGGCCTCGACCGCGACGACCATCAAGTCCAGCGAGTCGGCCAGCCCGTTGCGAATCGACTCGCTCCGCTTGCCGACCGTCATGCTGAGCCAGAGGTTCGGCAGCATGAAGCCGATGCCGAGACCGAAAATTGTCTGACCCGCGAGATGGAGCGCCGGTTTCCCCGCGTTGACGGCGATGATCGCCGCGATGGCGCCGCCGAGCAGCCCGCCGGCCGTCTTGCTCGCCAGGAACAGCACCGCCGCCGACTCGCGACGGAACCCTGCCGCCGCCAGTTTGGCTCGCAGCGTCGACTGCTCCTCCTCGCTCCTGGGCATGACGGGTCTGGAGAGCAGCGGCGCGGCCATCTCCCAGACGCGATTGCCCTTCGCCGCTCGCCGCTTGGCCTTGCTCTCGAGCAGCAACTTGTCCTCATGCCTGCCCAGGCCTCTAGAGCGGCGTTCGACGGCCTCGAACAGCTCTTCGCTCGTCTTGGGCATCAGGGAATAGACGACCATCGCGATGGCGATCGCCAGCATCCCAGCCAGGATCATGACTTCCACGGCTCGCCCCCTACACCTTGATGTTGACGATCTTGCGGATCATCGCCAGCCCCAGGAGCTGACTGACCGTGGCGGCGGCCAGCATGTAATGCCCCGTCTCTTCGTACAGCAGCAAATTGGCGTATTGCGGGTTCACGACCAGCTCCATGCCCAAGCAGACGATGGGCAAGGCCAGCAGCACCCAGCCCGAGAGCCGCCCCTCGGCCGTCAGGGCCTTCACCATTCCGAACAGCTTGATTCGGTCTCGAATCACCGTGCTGATGTTGTCCAGAATCTCTGCCAGATCGCCGCCCGTCTGGCGCTGAATCAGAACGGCCGTCACGAAGAACCGGACGTCCAGCAGGCCCACGCGTTTGGCCATGCTCGACAGGGCCTCCTCAATCTTGATGCCCAGATTCTGCTCGTGGAATACGCGGGCGAACTCGGTTCCCACGGGATCGGACAGTTGCTGCCCGACGATCATGACGGCGTTCGCCAGCGAATGCCCCGCGCGCAAGGCCTGGCCCATCAAATCGAAAACGTCCGGCAATTGGTTGAGGAACTTGTTGAGCCGCATCTTGCGCTTGAAGTTGATGACGATCAGCGGCAAGACGAGGGCGGATGCCGCGCCGGAGGCGCCGAGCCATTGCGGCATGTTCATGAAGTAGCAGCCGATGTAGATCAAGGCGGCGATGCCGAGAAGATTGACGAGGAAGGCCGTCGCCGACCAGGGCAGGTTCGCCTGCTCCAGGATGGACTGCAAGCCGGACACGAAGCGGAACCGGATCAGCATGGAGCCGAGTACGCCGGTCGCTTCATGCGTGCGGCGGAGGATCGACTCCTTGGCCGCCCGTTCGCTGGCGCTCTCGCCCATTCCGTCATGCCCGCGAAGCCTCGCGGAGACTCTCCTGGCTTCCTTTTTGCGGAGGTCGCGAATCAGGTTGAAGATCGCGTACGTGAGCATGATCGAACCCAATAGCGGCAGGACGTAGAGTCCCATCTCGCTCATGGATTCGTCGCCTTCCGCGATGATGAGGCGTTCAATCATGCCTGTTGCTCGCGCACTTCAGTTCGACCAGGAACTCCAGAACTTCGGCACAACAGCCCGGACGTCGCCGACGGCTCAGCCCGGTTTGTCGCTGCTGAGGACCTGCCGCTCGAAGATGCCGGGATCGAGGTTCACCCCTGAGTACTTCAATCGGTCCAGAAATCCTGGCCGCAGGCCCGTCGCGATGAACCGTCCATGCGCCCTTCCCGCGTCATCAATGCCCATCTGCTCGAATTTGAAAATCTCCTGCATGGTGACGGCGTCGCCTTCCATGCCCTGCACCTCGGCGATGGACATGATCTTGCGGGGACCGCCGGTCAGTCGGCTGGCGTTGACCACCAGGTGGATCGCGCTGGCGAACTGCTGGCGGATCGCACGCACCGGCAGATCGAAACCCGCCATCATGACCATCGTCTCCACGCGCTGCACGGCGTCTCGCGTGCTGTTGGCGTGAATCGTCGTCAACGAGCCGTCGTGGCCCGTATTCATGGCCTGGAGCATGTCGAGCGTCTCCGGCCCGCGGCATTCGCCCACGACGATGCGGTCGGGCCGCATTCGCAGCGCGTTGATAAGCAGGTCGCGGATGGAAATCCGCCCCTTGCCTTCGATATTCGGCGGGCGGGACTCCAGTCGCACGACGTGCGGCTGCCGCACCTGCAACTCCGCCGCGTCCTCGATCGTGACGATGCGGTCACTGTCGGGGATGAAGGTCGTCAGGTTGTTGAGCAACGTGGTCTTGCCAGAGCCCGTGCCGCCGACGATGAGGATGTTCATGTGCGAGATAACGCACGCCCGCAAAAACTCGACCATCCCCGGCGTGACGGAGTTGAACTTCACGTAATCGTCCCACGTGATCGGGTCCTTGCCGAAGCGCCGGATCGACATCGACGGGCCGTCAATCGCCAACGGCGGGATGATCGCGTTGACGCGTGAGCCGTCCTTCAATCGGGCGTCCACCATCGGCGAGACTTCATCGCAACGCCGCCCGACGGACGACACGATCTTGTCGATCACGTGCATCAGGTGCGCATCGTCCTTGAAGTTGACGTTGGTCAGCTCCAGCCGCCCCTTGCGTTCTACGTAAACCTTCTTCGCCCCGTTGATGAGGATGTCGCTGATGTGCGGGTCCTTCAGCAACGTCTCGAGCGGGCCGAGCCCAAACGTCTCATCCAGAACCTCGTTGACAAGCTGCTGGCGCTCGTTGAAGTTAAGCAACGCCTCCTCTTCCTCGCAGAGGCGCGCGATGATCTGCTTGACCTCCTCCTTGACCTCGTCGTCGGCCCGCTTGCCGATCGCCGCCAGATCGAGCGTCTCGACCAGCTTCCTGTGAATCCGCGACTTGAGGCTGTAGAACTCGTCCATCCGGTCGGGCGTCTTGGGCGCCTTCACAGCCGCGGGGCCCGGCGAACCTGGAGCAACGGCTGGCGCGACAGTCGCGGGGGGCGGCGCGGGCGACCCTGCCGCGGGCGCAGCGGGCGCCGGCTGACCCGGCTTGACGGGCGGCGGATTCGGTAGCTTCAGCGTCGGTATCTTTGAACGGCCGAACATCGTCTAGCTTGGTCTCCCAATCCTGCGTTGTCTGAATCGCCCGCTTTGACCATCTGGCGCGGCCGTCTGCGTCGCCGATCGCCTCTGCCCGCAGCGCCGCGGCTCGCGTGCGTTATGCAGTCCCATCGCCGGCGCCGGTTCAAACAACCAGAACGACGCGCGGCGTCCCCGATCCTCGTCTTCTCTGTCGCACGGGCGCGATCGAGATCGGGCCAACGACCCTTCCGCCGGGCGACAGAGACGACGCTTCCGGAAAGCACCTGGTCAGGACACAGAGAATCTCATCAAACGGATGCCGGGTCTCACGCAGCGCTGTCGAAGGTCCAGCCGGAGACCGTCGAGCCGGGATTCTGCCGCGTCCTGCCATCCTTCATCGGTACGATAAGGCGGGCGCATTGGCAGACCCTGCTCAGGAGAGTCCCCTCGGAGGAGCAGATGCTTCCTGTCATATCCGCGCGACATGCTTATAGGCAGGCTTCGTCGGCGACGCGCGCGTCCAGCGTCCGGAAACACGTCAACCCTGAACGAGCCGGAAACGAGCCGACGATGAAAGGACCGGGAACAAGCCAGCTATGCCAGTTTGCGATTGCATGTGGCGTTCCCGGCGCGCTGCTTGCCTCTCATTGTGTGGCACCGGCCAACAGCCGGTGCGGACACAGGCTATTAGCCCGTGCTACACGATGATGCACTGATTTCGACTGACTGAACGAAATCACCGTGCGCGATCCGGTGGCGCGCAGGCAGCGGCCGACCACCCCGTCCGCCGTAGAATGCGCCCGTTGCCATGCTACGCAACCGCCCAGCAGGAGTTCCGCCAGCTTTTCCCCCAGCCCGGCTGGGTGGAGCACGACGGGAACGAGATATGGGCTTCCCAGCTGGGCGTAGCGATGGAGGCCATTGCCGGCGCGGGGCTGACCGCGGC
>CAZERK010000220.1:0-6173 GCA_964514515.1 uncultured Planctomycetaceae bacterium | reverse complement strand
GTCCTCCGCCACGGCCGCCATCTCCATCGCCAACACGCCTTCGCTGATTAGATCGCCCGCGTGAGGGCCGACCACGCCGACGCCGAGCAGCCGTTGCGTCTTGGCGTCGAAGATCATCTTGGTCAATCCGTCGCCCCGTCCCATCGCAATCGCCCGGCCGGATGCGGTCCAGGGGAAGCGGCTGATCTTCACGTCGAGGCCCTGATCGGCCGCCTGCGATTCCGTCCGGCCGCACCACGCGACCTCGGGATCGGAATAGACGACGGCCGGAATGCAGGCGGGGTCGAACTCGGCCGGTTTGCCGGCGATGACGTCGACGGCCACCTTCGCCTCTCGCATAGCCTTGTGCGCGAGCATCGGATTGCCCACGACGTCGCCGATGGCGAAGATGTGCTTGTCGGTCGTGCGAAGCTGGCGGTCCACCTTGATGAAGCCCTGCTCGTCCACGGCGACGCGCGTCCTCTCGAGGCCCAGTCCGGCGGCGTTCGGCCGGCGTCCGATGGAGACGAGCACGCGGTCGAACAACTCCGTGCGGTCCTCGCCGCCCACGCTGAACGTGACGGCGATCGCCTCGCCGCTCTGGACGACGGTCTTGAGGTTGGCCGACGTGTGGATCGCCTTCATCTGCTTGCCGAGCTTGGCGACGAGCGGCTTGGCGAGGTCGGGGTCCACGCCCGTCAGGATTTGCGGCAGGACCTCCACGACCGTGACCTCGCTGCCCAGGACGGCATAGACCTGTCCGAGTTCCAGGCCGATGTATCCGCCGCCGATGATGAGCAGCCGCTGCGGGATGCGCTCGACCTTCAAGGCGTCCGACGAGTCCCAACAGAGCGTGCGGGGGACGAGCGATTCCGGCAGCAGCTTCACGACGGAGCCCGTTGCGATGATGCAGTGCCGGAACTTCAGCCGGGCCATCTGTTCACCATCGACCCGGACGAGCTTGGAGTCCTCGAACGTTGCACGGCCCGCGAAGTAGTCGACTTGCCGTGACGAGAGCAGGTGCTTGACGCCAGTCGCCAGCCTGCGGATGACGCCGTTCTTCCAGTTGCGAAGCTTGCCGACGTCGATCTGCGGGCGGCTGAAGGCCACGCCGAACTTGGCGGCCTGTTCGGCCTCGTCGATGATCTTTGCGACGTGCAGTAGGGCCTTGCTGGGGATGCACCCCTCTCGCAGGCAGACGCCGCCGGGGACTTCGGCCTGTTCGACGAGCCCGACGTTCATGCCGGCGTCCGCGGCCGCGCAGGCCGCAACGTAGCCGCCCGGTCCCCCTCCGATGACGAGCAAATCGAGTTCTTGTGTCAGCTCTCCGACGACCATGCGGACTCCTTCGCGGCGCGACTACGGGGTAATCACGCTCTCTCAATCAGAGCCGCGACCGTAAGGGAGCGTTCCCAACGCATGGCACGAAAACCGCTCCCTCACGGTCGCGGCTCTGTTCATACGCACGCCGAGCGAGCGAACATGCCGAGTATGCGATCGCCATGACCCGGCCAAGGCTCCCTGCGCAATCGTCCGGGCGGCCCTCCGCCGAACGCCGCCGCTCCGGCCGCATCGTCCGCATTCTAGAATCGCCTCATCCCGAAGACCAGCCGTGCGGTTCGGGCGGCGGACGGGCTTCAACAACCCCCCGGGCTCACCAGATGGTTCGATTGAGGCGCTGCCGGGCTCACCCCTCGGCAACGGATGGGGACAACCTGCCCGGGGATGCCGTTTTCTGACGCACCAGCCGCCCCTGCAGAGGCGGATATTGCCGTCATTTTCTGCTTGCATGGCGCCGAGGCAATGCTACACTCGTAGGATTCTCCGCTGCGGGGGCGGAACTAGGCCGTTCGGGTGGGACTGATCGGTCTGCCTTAGATGGCCTCCACAGCGAACGAGTCCCCTGGATACAGCAACCCGTTGTAAGCAATTCATCGAGAGTGCTGCGGTACGTCTTGAACACGACGAAGGGCACTGCGGCGTTGACCTGCGAAGGGCTACCGAGGTGGCGGGCGGTGGTGCGTGCCGAACCGCGCGCCGGCCGAAGAGACGGGACCCACGCGGGACGCACGATCGACCAGATCGACTGGCCGACCCTGGGCGCCATGTCCGGGGCGATTCCTGACGTTCCCCCGCACACGATTCGGTGTTGGAAAGGATCGCGATGACTGCCACGAAGGAGATTCGCCATTTCGGCCGGATCGGCGAGGCCATGCCGATCCCGAACTTGGTGGAAATTCAGGTCGGCTCGTACAAGCGGTTCCTCCAGGCGGACACGCCGGCGGCGCAGCGGACGCCGACGGGACTGGAAGGTCTGCTTCGCGAGATCTTCCCCGTCACCAGCTACGACGAGAACATCACGCTCGAGTACCTGGACTACGCTCTGGGGAAGCCACGCTACACGACCGACGAATGCCGGCAACTGCGGTTGACCTATGGGATGCCCCTGCGGGTTCGGCTACGGCTGCACCGCAAAGACAAGGACGAGATTACCGAGGAGAGCGTGTATCTCGGCGAGATGCCGATCATGATCGGCGGCGGCGAGTTCGTCATTAACGGCGCCGAGCGCGTGATCGTCTCGCAGCTTCACCGCTCGCCCGGCGTGGACTTCATCAAGGAGACGCTGGAGGCCGACCGGCCGCTGCACGCCTGCCGCATCATCCCGGAGCGCGGAAGCTGGATCGAGATCAACATCACGCGCAAGGACGTCCTGGCGGTCCGCATCGACCAGTCCAGCAAGATTCCGGCAACGTGTTTTCTGCGAGCGATGGACCCGGCGTTCAGCGATGACGCGGCGATCATCCGGCAGTTCTATCCTACGAAGACCGTCCGCGTCGGCAGCCTGAAGCCGGACATGTACGTCGTGTCGGACGTCTGGGCCGAGGAGGCGGACACCGGGGGCGAGCCCCTGGTTCGGGCCGGATGCCAGATCGGCGACGCGCTTGGGCGCATCCAGGGCAGCAGCATCAAGCAGTTGGAGGTCGTCGACCGCGTCGGCGATCCGCTCATCCTCAACACGTTGGCCGAGGACGGCAGCCGCAGCCACGAGGAGGCCTTGTTGCGGCTCTATCGGAGCCTGCGGCCGGGCAATCCTGCCCAGCTCGACAAGGCCGTCAAGCTGTTCCATGAGAAATTCTACGACGAGAACCGCTACCGCTTGGGCAAGGTCGGTCGATTTCGCATCAACCGGAAGTTCGGCTTGTCGATCCCGACGAGCCTCAACACGCTGACGGTCGCCGACTTCATCGCCTGTCTGAAGTACTTGCTCGATCTGCGAGGGCAAGAGCGCGTCGGCTTCTCGATTCCGCGCCGATTCCCGTTCGAGCTTTGCGTCGCGCAATGGGCCCAGGAAGTCCGAGACCAGATCCAGGGCTACCTCATCGAGAACGTCGAGCTGAAGGATCCCAAGCAAGGCGTTCGGTTGGGCGAGTTGGATGCCATTCGTGACGGTCGAAAAAAGCTCCAGCCCCTGGCGGCGATTGAGGAGATCCGGCGACAGTTGCGTTCGATCTGCGACGTCCCGACGGAATGGGTGTCGCCCAGTTCCATCAACGTCAGCCTGATGCGCCGCCTGCTGGGCCGGACGCTGACGGATCGGGACGCCGAGGTGACGAAGGCGGCGAAAGACGCCATCGTCAGCATCATCAGGACGCGGTGCGGCCGCATCCTCGAGGGCATCGAGGCGTACCTGGCCGCCGTGAACGCGGGGAGCGAGCCGCTGGCCCAATTGGACTTCATCAACTACTACCCACGGCCCGGCGCGATCTACACGTTCAACGAAGGCGAGGCCAAGAAGCTCGCCGCGTCCGTGGAAGAGGCGCTGGCTGCCACGTGGCGAGAGCTGTTCGGCGCGGGAGCCAAGCACGTCGCGCAGATGCCGTTCGAGGAGGCCTGCGAGTTGGTGCGGCGGCCGACCGAGACGGAGGACCTCTCCGTCGGCAACATCCACGAGTACGGCTGGAAGCACACGCGAGTGATCGTGGCCGAGGATGACATCGACCATCTGGGCAACCGCCGACTGCGGACGATCGACGAACTGGCATGCGATGAAATCCGCAAGGGTTTCCTCAAGCTCCGGCGCACCGTGCAGGAGCGGATGAGCATGAAGGACCCCGACCAACTCGGGAAGATCGCGGAGCTCATCAACTCCAAGGCCATCTCCAGCGCCATCGAGTTCTTCTTCGGCCGTGGGGAGCTGTCGCAGGTCGTCGACCAAACGAACCCGCTCAGCCAACTGACGCACGAGCGCCGATTGTCGGCCCTGGGCCCCGGCGGGTTGAACCGCAAGCGGGCCGGCTTCGAGGTCCGTGACGTTCACATCAGCCACTACGGACGCATCTGCCCGATCGAGACGCCGGAAGGCACCAACATCGGTCTGATCGCCTCCTTGAGCATCTACTCGACCGTAGACGAATACGGCTTCCTGATCACGCCGTACCGCAAGGTCGACAAGCGCCGACAGGTGAATGGCGACATCGAGTACCTCCGGGCCGACGAGGAGATGAAGACGATCCTCGCGCCGCCGGACGTCGTGGATCAACAGAGCAGGAAGGTCGCCGGCGAGCACCTGATGGCCCGCGTGCGCGGTGACTTGGCGATGGTCTCGAGCAACGAGGTGGAATACGTCGACATCTCGCCCAAGCAGATCGTCGGCATCTCCGCCTCGCTGATTCCGTTCCTGGAGCCCGACGACGCCAACCGGGCCTTGATGGGCTCCCACCTGCAGCGACTCATGGGCGGAGATGTGGACATGACGGCCGTCGGCACCGTGACCTACGTCGACTCGCAGCGCATCGTGATCGACAACACGGAGGAATATGTGCTGCGGAAGTTCCAGGGGCTCAACGAGCGAACCTGCCTCAACCAGGTTCCCGTGGTCCGGCTGGGCGAGAAGGTCAAGCAGAACCAGATCATCGCCGATGGTCCGGCGTGCCGGGACGGCGAGCTGGCCCTCGGTCGTAACGTGCTGGTCGGCTTCATGACCTTCGACGGGTACAACTTCGAGGACGCCATCCTCATCTCCGAGCGGCTGGTGCAGAACGACGTGTTCACCAGCATCCATATTGAAGAGTACGACATCGAAATCCGCGAGACGAAGCTCGGCCGCGAGGAGTTCACGCGGGACATCCCGAACGTGTCGGAGCGGGCGCTGCGGAATCTGGACGAGAACGGCGTCGTGCGGATCGGCACGGAGGTCGACCCCGGTGACATCCTCGTGGGCAAGGTCTCGCCCAAGAGCAAGAGCGAGCTGAGCCCCGAAGAGAAGCTGCTCCACGCCATCTTCGGCCGCGCCGGCGAGGACGTGAAGAACGACTCGCTGGAGGTGCCCAGCGGCGTGTCGGGCATCGTCATCGACGCCAAGCGTTTCAGCCGCCGGATGAAGATGACGGATGATCAGAAGAAGCAGCTCCAGAAGCGCATCAAGGCCCACGCCAGCGCCCTCAACGCGCGCGTCATCATGATCTTCCGCAAGATGATCGCCGAGATGGAGGAGGCCGCCGGCCAGCCGATCATCGACCCGAACACCAAGCAGGTCGTGGGGCGCAGCGACCTGGAAGAGGTCGTCATGGAGCAGATCGGGCAGCCGGGCGAATGGGCGTTTGACCTGCGGTGGGTCAAGCCCGCCTCAGCCCGTTCGGCGTGCAAGGGAATCTACGATCATTATTGGCCTCGCCTGGAGGAGTTGATCGAGGAGCGCGAGCGCAAGGCGGCGCAGATCAAGCGGGGCGACGAGTTGCCCTCCGGCGTGCTCGAGATGGTCAAGGTCTACATCGCCACCAAGCGGCCGCTCTCGGTCGGCGACAAGATGGCCGGCCGCCACGGCAACAAGGGCGTGATCGCGAAGATCCTGCCGGTCGAGGATATGCCGTTCCTCGAGGACGGCACGCCGGTGGACATCCTCCTGAATCCGCTCGGCGTTCCCTCGCGTATGAACGTGGGGCAAATCCTGGAGACGAGCCTCGGCTGGGCTGCGAAGATCCTCGGTTTCCAGGCTATCACGCCGGTGTTCGACGGATGCAAGGAAGAGCAGTTGCACGCGGCGATGGTGGAGGCCAACGGGAAGGTGGAGGAACTCGCGAGCAATCCAGAGGCGATTGCCGAAGCCGAGGATCGGCGCCTGCTTCTGTGCCGCGTTCCGCAGGGTGGGAAGATGGAGTTGTGTGCCGGTCGAACCGGCGCGCCCTTCGATCCGC
>CAZERK010000219.1:0-6190 GCA_964514515.1 uncultured Planctomycetaceae bacterium | reverse complement strand
CATCAACAGGGCCGCGACCGTTGAGGAGTGATTCCCGTGTTTCACGTGATGACCGCTCCCTGATCCCGACCAATCGGGGGGCGCTGCTTGCGAGCACGTGACGGCCCCGCCGCCGATGTCGGAACGCGACCGCAGATTCGTCGCGCTCGCCCCTTGGCGCGTCTGAGCCCAACCGGGATCTCCAAGGCGGACATGGACGGTCCAGCAAGATCGTTCGACATCCTCGCTGCTCCACCATAACATCTGCGCGAACGGCTTAACGACATGGACGCTCGGGCGCTCGTCGAAAACCTCCCGCATCTCCTGGCGATGGCCGTCCTCATCGCCATCAGCGGCCTGATCTCCGGCGGCGAGACCGCGCTGTTCGCGCTAAGCCGGCAGCAGCTCAATCGGCTCCGCAAATCACAGCACGCGCTGGCCCACCTCGTCCTCAGGCTCCGCGAGGACACGGGGACGTTGCTGACCACCGTTCTCCTCTCGAACATTACCGTCAACATCCTGCTGTTCTCCATGCTGGCGGTGACGTCGGCCCGGCTCGCGGGCGGCTCCGCGCTCTGGGCCGCGGTTTTGGGCACGCTGGGTTTCCTCATCGTCCTCTTTGGGGCGGAGGTGATCCCGAAGCTGGTCGCATACGCCCTGAGCGACTCGTTGGCCATGTACGTCGCCGTTCCCATCCGCCTGCTGGAGGCCCTCACGTTTCCCGCCCGCTGGGTGCTGACGACATTCATCGTCGAGCCCATTCTCCGCCTCTTGAGCGACGCGCCTGCGCGAGCGGCGCACGTCCGCGCGGAGGAGCTTCAGCAACTGGTCGGAGTCTGCCGAACCGAAGGGCTCATCGACGAACGCGAGAACGCTCTGCTCCACCGCGTCATGGAACTCAAAGACCTGCGCGTCAGCGCGCTCATGATCCCCCGCGTGGACGTCATCGCGTTCAATCTGGCGCACAACAAGGATCAGCTTCGGGAACTGATCGCCTCCAGCCGGCTGCTGCGCATTCCCGTGTACGAGGGCGACATCGACCACGTACAGGGCATCATCCTGTCCAAGGAGTTCCTGCTCAACCGCGATCGGCCGCTGAAGCAGCTCATCCGGCCGGTCCCCTTCATCCCCGAGCAAGCCAGCGTGGAAGCCCTGCTTCAGCATTTTCGGACGACCGGCTCCAAGCTCGCGCTCGTCGTGGACGAATACGGCGGCGTCGCCGGCATCATTGCGTTGGAGGATGTGGTTGAGGCGATCGGCGGCGAGATCTACGCACCGGAAGAAATATCCGTCCAGCCGCCTCTCTACTGTATCGACGACACGACCTACCTCGTCGACGCGGGACTCGACGCCGACGAATTCCGACGCGCGCTGGGTTTGCCCGTCGAAGAGACGCGCGTCAACACGGTCGGGGGCCTCATCGCCGAGGCGCTCGATCGCGTGCCCCGCCGCGGCGATGAGGTCGTCATCGGCCACGCCATGCTGACCGTCATCGCCATGAAGGACCGGCGAATCCTCCGCGCGAGGCTGACGTTGGATCAGCCCGTCCCCGACAACCCGGAGCTGTCTCTCCTTCTGAAGCGGCCGCACCAGGCGGTTTTGCCGTCGCCGCCCAACGCCCGGAGGCCCGCCCCATGACGACGGCCGCGGGTCTGCCACAAACCGTCTTCTGGCTGGCGATGTGCGCGGTCTTCGTGTTCTTCTCGGCGTTCTACAGCGGCTCGGAGACGGGGCTCTATTGCGTGAACCGCCTGCGGCTTCGCCTAGCCGCGCACGAGAAACGACGTGCCGCCGTCCAGCTTCTCAAGCTGCTCTCCGACCAGCCGGGCCTTCTGTTCTCGACGCTCATCGGAACGAACGCCGCCAACTACCTCGCGCCGGTCTGCCTGACCCTCATCTTCATGGGGACGACGTCCGAGCATCGGGCCGAACTGTACACGACCGCCGTCCTGACGCCCGTTGTCTTCATCTTCGGCGAGGTCGTCCCCAAGAACTTGTTCCAGCGACACGCCGACCGATACATGCTTCACGCCGCCGGCCTGCTGGCCAGCACGTACTGGGTCGTTCGAGCCTCCGGCTTGATGTGGCTGCAGAAGAGGATTTCCCAGGCAGCAACGAGGAACATGCACCGACCGCCGACCCTCGGCTCGGCCCTGCACACACGGGCGGAGATGTACCAGATGCTGCGCGAAAGCGTCACGGACGGCGTCCTCTCAAGCACGCAGATCTTCATGCTCGAACGCATCCCGACGCTCAAGTCGATCCGGCTCGCAACCGTCATGGTCCCGCGGTCTCGGACCGTCATGATCGGCATGGCGGCCTATCCCGGCGAAACCGAAAAGACCGTACGAACCTCGCCTTTCTCACGCATGCCCGTTTACGAGGGCACGCGCACGCACGTCATCGGCATCGTTCACGTGCTGGATCTCCTGACGGCCCCGCCCGGCACGCCGATCACGCAGCATGTGCGCCCGCCCGTCCAACTGGCCCACGACATGCCGGTCATCGAGGCGCTCTCCACCTTGCAGCACAATCGCCGACGCATGGCCATCGTCGTTGATCGCGCAGGCAACTGTGTCGGCATCGTGACAGTCAAGGACCTCGTCGAGGAGATCGTCGGCGAGCTGACCGCTTGGTGATGCCGTCCTCCCGACGCTGGCTCGGCCCGGTTGTCCACGATCAGCATTCAGTCCGTCCGAAGCGTCCCGCGGCATTTCAAAGGGCACAAAAAAAGCCGAGGCCTCGTGGGCCCCGGCCTGGTGGGAAGACCGCTTGTCGGCATCCTTGCGGATGCCCAAGCGGGTTGTGGGTGTTTTATGAGCGGTCCGCGGCAACCCGCGGGATTCGCTATGCGTGAAATCGGACCGTCTTAGGGATGACTTGATCTTGGATTGCGTCCGAGAATGCGGAAATCGTGCAAGCCGTCTGCTTGGCCGAGAGGACGCCTGTCCGTCGCGTCAACTTTCAAGATGCCGGTTCGGCGCGAACAGAGCCGCGGCCGTCCAAGCGTCGTGCGTTTCGTAGGTTTGGGAGTCGTTCAAGACCACGTGCGCAATCGCTCGCCAGCGCGGCCAATACAATGAGAACGCAATTGCCGCCGGAAGCCAGCGACAGCCGTCGCATGTTCAACAAGAAGAGCCTGTGTCGGCCTTGCGGCCAACCAGGAGGTCGGGCACTCTGGGGACCTGGGCAGCCTTAAAAGACCTCGTGGCGTCCAACAACGTCGGAACAGGCGCCCTCGACTTCGCCTTTCGCAGCGATTGACGCGATCGCCCGAAGCCGGTCCCGGTGATGTTGAAGGGCCTTGGCATGAAGCGGCCGGACTCATCAAACGGGCATCTTGTCTCGCGCGACGCGATCGCAAACGAGGCTGCAGGCGATCCAACTGGAGTCCCGCCGCCGCCTGTTGAACGGTGTGCTGGGCCGATGCCATCACGGGATTGCGAATCGAGCCGCCTCACGGCCGGCGCTATTGTTCATTCCTAGGAGCCACCGATGAGACTCAAGATGATCCCAAATCGACTACGAGGAGGAGAAGCCGTCGGACGACGGGCCCGCCGCAGAGCGATGGGTTGCGTGGCAATCGGCTGCTCGCCGATCCTGCTCCTGGGTCTGGCGTGCGCGCGTTTCGAGACCTCCGCGGGCGTCGTTCAGTCGCGCAGCGGCATGGTCGTCTCGGTCTGCGATGACGCGAGCCGTGTCGGCGTCGAAGTCTTTCAGAAGGGCGGAAACGCCGTGGACGCGGCCGTGGCCGTCGCCTTCGCGCTGGCCGTGACGTATCCGCCGGCCGGCAACGTCGGCGGCGGGGGCTTCATGCTGGTCCATCCGGGCGACGGCCGACCGCCGGTCTTCATCGACTATCGAGAGACGGCGCCGGCCGCCTCGACCGAGGACATGCTTGCCGGTGACGTGGCGTCGACGGATGCTCGGATGGTCGGCGTCCCGGGCACGGTTCGAGGCCTGGCGGCTGCCCACGAAGCCTACGGCACGCTGCCCTGGCAGGTGCTCGTCCTTCCGGCCGTCCGACTCGCCGAGGACGGCTTTGCGGTTAACGCGGCGCTCGCTCGATCTCTCAACGACGTGCTGCGGAAGCACCCGGAGATGGCCGGCTTGCAAGCGACCTATCGACCGCCGTCGGGCCGGAGCGAATGGTCGGCCGACGACCGTCTCGTGCAGCCGGACTTGGCGGGAACGCTCCGCTTGATTGCCTCGGCCGGCCCCGACGCGTTCTACGAAGGCACGATTGCCGACCAGATCGTTGGCGAGATGACCGCGAGAGGCGGGACGATCAGCCGAGCCGACCTCGCGTCGTATCAAGTCAAGACGCGCACGCCCGTCCACGGCGTCTACCGCGGCTACGACGTCTTCTCCGCGCCGCCGCCCAGCTCCGGCGGCGTGGCGCTGGTCGAGATGCTCAACATGCTGGAGCCGTGCGAGCTGCGGCGCGGCGGCCGCTGGTCAGCCCCGACCCTCCATCTTCTCATCGAATGCATGAGGCGAGCCTATCGGGACCGTGCCGAATACCTCGGCGACTCCGACTTCGTGGAGATTCCGCAAGGCCTCACCGAGAAGGCGTATGCCCGCGGGCTGGTCGAGTCGATCGACCGCACGCACGCGACGTGCAGCGAGACGCTGGCGGAGCCGATCCCCTTGTCCGACGAAGGCAACGCCACGACGCATTTCTCGATCGTCGACAAGGACGGCATGGCGGTCGCGAACACGTACACGCTCGAGGAGAGCTACGGCTCCAAGATCGTCGTGCGCGGCGCAGGCTTCCTGCTCAACAACGAGATGGGAGACTTCAACCGCCGTCCCGGCGTGACGAACCGACGCGGCCGCATCGGCACGCCGCCGAACCGGCTGGCGCCGGGCAAGCGGATGCTGAGCTCGATGACGCCCACGATCGTCGCTCGCGACGGCCGCGCGGTCCTGGTTACGGGCAGTCCCGGCGGCCGCACGATCATCAACACGGTCCTCTGCGTCGTTCTGAACGTGCTCGAGTTCGACATGTCCCCGCGGACCGCCGTGGATGCGCCGCGGCTGCACCATCCGTGGTTTCCCGATGAAGTCAAGCTGGAGGCCTCCGCCGAGCCGATCTCGCCGCAGAGCATCGAACAGTTGCAGCGCATGGGCCACGTCATCAGCCGCGTCGATTCGGACGGCGAGCCCCACGTGCAGGGCGACGCGCACACGATCTTTATCCGCGACGGCATCCGCTACGGCGTCGCCGACCACCGCATCCACGGCTGTGCCGCGGGCTATTGACCCGGCTCCGCTCTATCGCTCACGCTCGTGCCGATCACTGCGAGGGAGCTGTGTCGCTTCTTATCTGTGGGCCCGTGGACTCGCACGGGCCCGCAGTAGGCTCAAAACAGCGCATCTTGGTGGTGATGTGCGTTTCTTGACTCTCTGCTTGGGTCTTCGAGGACCGCTGCCAGCGGTCCTTCTGCTCAAGCATTTCCGAGGTGTCTCGGCGCGCTGAGACCGAGAGACTCTCTCTATTGCGGTGTTATGACGAGCCGCGTCGGGTCGTAGCCCTTATCCGGCAAGCGGCTGAGGATGTCGTCGTAAACGGCTGCGTCCAGGGTGGGGGTGCGGCTGAGAATCCAGAGCGTGCTGCGGCTGGGCTCCCCGACCACCGCCCACTGATAGTCCTCGTCAAGATCGATGATCCAGTACGGTGCGCCAAACGGTGGGAAGAAGACAACCGTCAGCTTTGCATTGGTCGCCGGGTCCGAAACGGTTGCATAGCCCTCAATCCGTGACTCGGGGCCGTCCAACGACCCTTCACGGCACGTATTCACGACGCTGACCGAGCCGTCCGGGCGAAGGGCGTACTCGGCGGTTGTCGCGCCGTAGCATTGCTGCTGAAAGAAGTTGGGGTACTTCGCGATCTCGTACCACCTCCCGACGAACCGATCGAGGTTCACGGACTCAGCTACGGGCAACGGAGGAAAGAATGCCTCGTAGTTGCAGCCGGCAGGCAGAAGCCCAAGCCCGCCAGTCAAGACCAGAAACGCCGCGAGGCCGGTCCTTCGCATCCGCCGACCGCGGTCGCTTCTCTGCACGGCACACGTATGAAACATGGGTAGCATCTTGTTGCTCACTCTCCATGAGGTAATCGTATCGAGTTCCTGCCCGCAGCCGGGATGCGGGCACCCCGGGCCCGCGGACATCACGTCCGCGGACCCGAGGCCACCCTACTCCGCCC
>CAZERK010000218.1:5608-6199 GCA_964514515.1 uncultured Planctomycetaceae bacterium | reverse complement strand
CATTCTGAGACAGCTTCCGGGTCCCGCCCTCGATCAGCGCCCTGGGGAATCGGTCGACCTTGCGATGCCCGTCGATTGGCGAACAACATGGCTGAATGCATGGGAGAGAATCAGGCGGTCGCCGTCCGCAGAGCCTCGGCCGCCTGCTCTTCAAAGGGGATGATCGACGCCACCGCGTCGGCTAACTCGCGGCGATGCTGCTCAGACTCGATGTCCAACCGCAAGTCCTCCTCATCAACAAAGGTCTCGAGCCGTGCGATCATCTCGCCAAAAAACGTCACGCACGCCTCGATCGCCTGTCGCTGAGAATTGGAGGCGGTTGGATCGTGCGACGCGAAGTACTTCATCGCTGCCCGGCGGCCAGCGACGAGCGTTCGGGCGATCCCCGAATGGACGTCGCAGGCGAGGCTTGCGGCGTCCAACACGGCCTCGTCGTTTAGCAGCGCTTCCCGCCATCTGGCCAGCGCGGCTGGCCCAGACGTCACGCCGAACGTCGCCCCCAATTCGTCGTTTAAGACGGCAGACGCCCTGCGAAGCACGCAGCCGATCGCGTCCGGCGTCGCGCTGTCCGGCGGGCCGCATTCTTGCACG
>CAZERK010000218.1:0-5598 GCA_964514515.1 uncultured Planctomycetaceae bacterium | reverse complement strand
CCGTTAAGGACCACCTCGCCGCCCATCGCTTCCATCTCCACGTCGCGGCCGCGCGAGAACATCGTTCGGCCGAAGCAGCGCCTTGAGCTTAGGTCGACCCCCGTGACGATGCCCCAGATGGCGGTCTGCGGCGCCGGCCAACCCATCCACGCCAAGACGGGCTCGTCTCGCGCGAGCGCCGCCTCGATGAGCGGCACGTAGCTGTCGCGAAAGTGCAGGGCGTACTCCGGCGGCGGAAGCGGCAGCGGCGCGGCGAAGGGCGGATGCAAGGCCCGTAACTGGAGGCCGTAGGACCGGGCGGCTTCAACGACGAACGCATGTCGAGCATACATGTTCCAACGATCTTCGGGCCGAGCGCCAGCAGCGTACGTCACCATGAAGGCGTTGGCCGTGACGGTGGCGGCCTCGTGCAGCGGCACGCGACGTCCGTACGCTTCTAGGATTGCCTGAAGGGAGAGGGTCATCGAGGCGCACGGACCACCCCATCGCTGGACCTGGATACTGGCTAGACGTGGTGTCGCTGGCGCCTTCATGGGCGGCCTCGTATCGACCCGATGGTCTCCTCTATACATGAGCGCGAGACTCCTTGCAAGCAAGGCGACTGCAGTTTTACGTGCAGCGCCTTGACGGTCGCGGGCCGGACTTCGCAAGTTCGCAAGCGATCGGCGACTGCTGCGATGGACGAAGAGGAACCGTTGCTGTACAATGCGGTGTTTTGGTGCGAGCCCGCGCATACCAGAGTCTCCTTGCGTGAACGCTGCCCCGAGCATCCGTTGATCTGTTTGTCCCGGTTTGCATCCGGGGACGCCCCGAACTGAAATTGGAGAAACCCATGCGATGCACCTTCATCCTCTGTTTGGCCCTTCTGAGCGCCGCCGCGGTGGCCGCCGCTCAGACCAACCTGCCCTGGACGCAACTGTCTCTCTCGACCTCCCAGGTCGACGCCTTCCGTAAGGCGCACCCCGATGTTGACGGACGCGGGATCGTCATCGCCGTGCTGGATACCGGCGTCGATATGGGCGTGCCCGGCCTCCAGAAGACGCCTGCGGGAGAGGTGAAGGTCATCGATGTCCAGGACTTCTCGGGACAGGGCGACGTTGAGATCGCCCGGGCGCTCTGGAACGACGAGGGCGACAAGATCGTCCATTACGCGGAGGACGGCTCTCCGGAGTTGTTCGTTCCGCCGCCGGCCGATGCCCGACCGGAGGGCACGACCGTCTGGTTCGGCCTGATCGAGGAGGAAACCTATACCAACTCCGCCGTCTCCGACGTCAACGACAACGGTAAGGAAGACGACGTTTTTGGCGTTTGTGTCGTCTCGCGCGACCGTGGCACGGACGACGACGCCGTCTGCTATGTCGATGCCGACGGCGACCGGGACTTCTCCGACGAGACGCCGCTCCGCAACTACAAGATCAACTACGACACGTTCACGTTCGCCCGGACCAAGAAGGAATCGCAGATCATCCCGCTGACGTGCGCCGTGAACATTTTCATAGGCGAACGCAAGATCGTCGTACACCATGACGACGGCGGCCACGGGACGCACGTCGCCGGCATCGCCTCCGGCTATGGGATCATGGGCCAGGAGGGCTTCACCGGCGTTGCTCCCGGCGCCAAGGTCATCAGCATGAAGCTGGGCGAGAACCGCCTGTCCGGCGGCGCCACGACGACCGGCTCGATGCAGGCGGCTTTCGAGTACGCCGCCCAGTTCGCCCGTGAGCACAACGTCACGGTCGTCTGTAACTTGAGCTTCGGGATCGGGTCCATCCGCGAGGGCCATCACACAATCGACAAGTTCGTCGACGACATCCTCCGCAAGAACCCGAACCTCATCATCTGCACGAGCGCCGGCAACGAGGGCCCCGGCTTGTCGTCCGTCGGCACGCCGGCCGGCGCCAACGCCGCCATCAGCGTGGCCGCGCTGCTTGCCGTGGATACGGCCCGAGACGTGATGGGGCTTACGATTCCTCAGCCCATGCTGACGACGTTCAGCTCGCGCGGCGGCGAATTGGACAAGCCGGACGTCGCGACGCCCGGCATGATGACGTCGACCGTCCCGCTCTGGAACCGTGAGGGCGACTTCTGGGGCGGCACGAGCATGGCCTCGCCCTACGCCGCAGGCCTGTGCGCCCTGCTCGCTCAGCAGGTCCGCGACCAGCACGGCATCGCCCCGCGGGCCGACTGGATCAAGGCGGCCTTGAAGAACACGGCCGAGCCCGTTCCAGGCTTCAACGCGCTCGACTACGGCGCCGGCATCCCCAACATCGTGAAGGCGTCCGAGGCGGTTAACGCGATCATCGCCAAGCATCGCGACGATCCGCTCTATGCCTACACGATCTCGACGGAAAGCCCGCTCGCCGTGGACGGCGCCAGTCCCGCCGCGTATTGGCGGGCTTCCTATTTCCCGTCCGACCGGCCGCAGGTCTTCACGATCAAGCCCGTCTTCGTCCCGCAGACCGATGCGTCGGCCCTCCAGACGTTCTCCAAGCGGCTGACCCTCCGGTCTAACGCCGACTGGTGCAAGCCGCAGCAGGAGCAAATCTACTTCCGCGACGTCCAGGAGGCCAAGGTCAGCGTCCTGTACGACGCGGCGAAGCTGACCAAGCCCGGCCTCTACGTCGGCACGATTGAAGGCCTGGAGGACGGCGAAGTCGTCCTGAGACTGGTCAACACGATCATCGTGCCCTACAGGGCCAACAGCGAGAACGACTTCCGCTCGCTCATCGAGAACCAGATGGTCCACGGCTATATCCCGCAGCGGTACTTCTTCGACGTTCCGGCCGGCGCCAGCGCGATGCACGTCAAGATACGCGCGCCGGAGGGCAAGTCGAGTTGGGCGAGCATCAACTATCTCAATACACCCCAGGGCCTCCAGTTGGCCCGCGGTCGGCTTCGCCTCGATACGGAAAACGACCGCCGCGAAGCCTCGTACGCGGTCAGCAAGGACCTGATGCCGGGCGTCTGGGAATTGGCCGTCACGAGCAGCCCGGACAAGGACTCCGCCTATTCGTTGGAAGTCCGCTTTGACGGCGTTCACGCCGAGCCGCAGGCCATCACGAACCTAGATGCCAAGCCCGGCTCGAAACCGTCGGGCGACGTGACGTTCATCAACGTGTTCGACCGCCCGACGACCATCACGACCTCCGGCCAGATCGAGGGCTATCGCAAGGAGAGCAAGGAGAAGGCGACGCCGGACGAGGCCAAGAAGAGCCTGTCGCTGTCCTTCACGTCGGCCATCCGCGCCGCGCGCATCCGCGTGGAAGTCTCGGACAAGGACTACGCCAAGTTTACGGACGCAGCGGTCAACGTCTTGGACGCCTCTGGCACGGCCATCGCCCAAAACGGCATGTCGGAGTCGAGCCTGACGATGGAAGTCGCCAACCCGAACCCCGGCGCGGAATCGACGTCCTGCACGTTGGAGATCACGCCGGCCTTCAGCGAGCCGAACCTGGACATCTCCGCCGAATTCGACGTTCGCATCGATTATCTGTACACGAGCCCGATCGACCTGAACGTCAAGCGCGGCAGCGACTCGCAGGTGACGCTCTATCCCGGCGTGCCGACGGAGTTCTCCTGGTCTGCAACGAAGAAGCTGCCGGCGACGCCGGACGGCACGATCCAGATCGGCTACATCCGTGCGACTGAGCGCGCCAGTCAGCAGGCCGTCGCGGAGATCGAGATCACGAAGAAGTAACGCCGCAACATCGCGCCCGGCATCGGCGTTGAGCGAGATCCCGCCTTGATCGCCGTGCGCATCGCGTCGAACAAGATCCTGCGTTGAGCACCGCGGGCCTTGGCGGGGTTTGCGTTGAGAGCCGCGAGCCTTGGCTCGCGGGTAGCCACCTCGTGTGGCGGGTCTTCGCACGCGGTTTGATGCCCCCCTCGGCCAAGGCCGAGAGCTCTCATACAAAGCCATCATCGAATCGATCGAACGAGAGCGGGCGGGCGGCGCGTCAGGCCTGCGATTCAACGAACATCGTCGGGCAATTCATCATCGAGCGCAGGGCTCGATCAGCAACTGAAGCTGGGCGTTTCCGTCGATCTCGAAATACTCGATGCGAAGGCGGTGCGGGCCGGCGCTCAGGTCGACGTCCGCACGGTCTTCCGTCGGGATGTGCCAGGTCCAATCATCGATCACGCAATGCCCGTCAACGTATAAGCGCACGCCGTCGTCGGAGATCGTCCGGAACGTCCAGCGGCCGGCGGGCAGGTCCATCGTGGTCGTTGCGACGGCGGCGAAGTAGTCGCCGGACATCGACGGCGCCGGTCCTCGACTCTGCCAGAGGAGATCGATCCGGTCACGGATTTCGCGACGGATCGCCCCGGCCGAGACGATCTTCCGCCAGTTGTCGTCGCCCCGTCGCGGGTCCTTCTCCGGCGACCAGGCGTAGTAGCTGATTTCCCAATCGGTCTTCAGCAGCATCCCTTCGGCGGATAGCGTTTGGTCGTCCACGCGGAAGCGCGCGGCAAAGGGCGTCGCGCCCGAGCCCTGGGCCGACGCACGCCGAATCGTCACGACCGCCGGCGTGACGCCTTCCGTCGGTGTCACGGATACGTCACCCTCGACGCCGGCAACCTTGAATCCCCGTCTCGGCCCGAGCACGCGGACCGTCGCCTCGCCCCAGCAAACCGCGTGCGCCGGGAACAGCCTCGGCTGCGCGAAGTCGTAGGGCCCCCAGTCGTCGATGAGGATGGCCTCCTTGCCTTTCGGCACGCCGGGAAGCGGCCCGAACGGCTCGGTTCCGAGTCGGTCCGGCACGCCCGCCCGGACGACCGGCAACCCCAACGTCCGGGCCGCCTCCATGCCTACGGCGTAGTTGACTTCGATATGCGAGAGGGCGGCCCGCGCGCCGAGGGCGGGAGCGTCCTCCCGTTGGGCGGCAGGCTCCCGCCAGTTGACCTCTCCGGTCGCCGTGACAGACGCGGCGAGGAAGTTGCCCGAACCGTTCAGCGCGGTCTCGGACTTGTTCTCGATCGTTCCGTCGTCGAAGACGTTCTCCGCGACCTTGGCGAACGAGGCCTTCCCGCTGGCGAGGATCGCCGTAGCGCACTGCGTGAAGATGTTGCCTTCCACGTCGAGCAGGCGGCTGTCGGTCGCCTTGATCGCCGTCCGGCAATCGACGAACGCGTTGCCCAGGACGCGCTCTCCGCGGGAGTCGCCGCCATGCTTCTGGCAATACGGCGATGCCAGCAGCCCGGCGTCGTCGTCCCACCAAACGTGGACGCCGACGCCGCCGCGGCGAAGACGATTGCCCGCGATGACGTTCCGGCGGCCGTGCTCGATCGAAACCCCGTTGCGGCAGTCCTCGATCTCGTTGCCGCAGATCACGGAGTCCGTCGAGTAGCCCGCCCAGACGCCGTGAACGCAGCGGTTGAGCGTGTTGCCGATGAACACGTTCTGCGCCGAGAACGTCGCCTCGATGCCGTTGGCTACGGCGTCGGAGAAATCGTTCATGTAGAGCAGGTTGCGGTTGCAGCCGCCCTCGCCGGTCTCCGTCACGGTCTCGTTGCCGGCATAGAGGAAGAACCCGTCCCCGCCGTGCGTGGCGCTGTTGTAGGCGAACACGTTGTCGCTGCATTGTTCGTAGACCAGGA
>CAZERK010000217.1:5926-6201 GCA_964514515.1 uncultured Planctomycetaceae bacterium | reverse complement strand
GCCTGTAGTCAGGAAACAGCGGAAGATATGGTGGGACAGCCGCCCGACCTCTGGGCAAGCTGGCAAGCCGCCTCGCGCGCGATCGAGCGAGAACAACTCGATGAAGCAGGCGGCCGTCTCGATGAAGTCCTGTCGCTCAAGCCGACGGAGCTGCGGTTGGCTTTGATGGCCGACCGGACCGGCTCGTTGCGCCTGGAGGCATGGGCGCAGAACTCAGACGCGCCCGAGGTCGTCAAGCAGATCACGGAGATGATCGCCGCCGGCCGCTATGAGGA
>CAZERK010000217.1:0-5916 GCA_964514515.1 uncultured Planctomycetaceae bacterium | reverse complement strand
CCTGGCGGAGGATGGTTGGCACTTCGCTGCGATCGGCCGATTCAACTACGCCGACGCGAACTTCAAGGCGTTGCTTGAAGCCAATCCCGATCCGCTCGCCCTGCTGGAGTTGTCGCGATACAACCTCAACCGCCACCTGATCCTGACGAAGCTCCTGGCCAACACCGACATCGGTCCGTCGGCCAAGCGATTCCTCGAAGTCCTCGACACGGGCGAGGGAATGCTACGGACCGATCCCTACGAGATCGCTTCGAACATCGGCAAGCTCGACGGCACGAGCCGTGCAGTCTATCGCGCAACGAACCGGCTCAAGGCGTCGGGCGAGTACGCGGTTCCGCATCTGATCCAGGCGCTGCAGGATTCCAGTCGACGACCGCTGCACGCGGCCGTCATCCAGGTGTTGCCGCAGATCGGGCGCCCCGCGGTTAGCCCGCTGTGCATCGCGCTCGGTATGGACGACAACACGACGAAGCAGGTGCTCATCAAGGCCCTTGCCGAAATCGGCTATCCGCAGGCTCTGCCGTATCTGGCCAAGCTGGCCGCCGATTCCAAGGCGACGGCCGAAGTCGTATCCGCCGCCCGCGAGGCGATGACCGCCCTCGGACAGGCGAGCGGCGACGTGTCCGCCCTGTTCTGCAAGCTGGCTGGCGACTACTACGACAACGCGGAGTCGCTCCAGGCCGACTCTCGCTTCAACACCGCAAACGTCTGGCGCCTCAGCGAAGGCGAGCTTCGGATGATTGCCGTCCCCACGGCGATCTACAACGACGTCATGGCCATGCGGTGCTGCGAGGAAGCGTTGCAGGCGAACGCCGACAACCGCGAGGCCATCGCCCTTTGGCTGGCCGCCAACTTCCGCCGCGAGGCCAAACTCGGACTGGACGTCGAGAGCGACCAGTTCGATCCGCTGGTCAACAAGGACGGCACGCGGCCCGAAGGCTTCCCACGGGCGGTGTATTTCGCCCAGGCGGCCGGGCCGCAATACAACCAGATGGTCCTGGATCGGGCCGTCAAGGGCCGCGAGCCGGCCGTCGCCCTCGGCGCGATCGCCGCGCTTCGCTCGACCGCCGGCGGCCCCAGCCTGATCGGCGCCGCGGCCCTGAACCAGCCGTTGGTCAAGGCGCTGGCTTTTCCTAGCCGACAGGTGCGCCTCAAGGCGGCGCTCGCGCTCGGCAGCGCGCTTCCGACGCAGCCTTTCGCCGGCGACAAGGACGTCGTTCCGGTGCTCGCCGAAGCCCTGACGCAGGCCGGACGTCAGGCCGCGCTGGTTGTTGATCCGGACAGCGACACGGCCAACAAGTTTCAGGCGATCCTCCGGGCGGCCGGCTTCGAGTGCGCCGTCGGCTCCAATCTGTACAACGCCCTGGAAAACGGGAAGAAGGCCAACCTGACCTCCTTCGACATCATCCTTCTCAGTACCGACATCTCCGACCCCGACGTGCTCAAGGCCGTCGGCGATCTGAGGCAGCGCTTCCAGACCGCCGCAACGCCGATCCTCATCACCGCTAAATCGGGAGCGATGAACGCGGCTCGCGACGCAGCCCGTCTGGCCGGCGGCATCGAAATCCTGCCGGTCGAAGTCCTCGAATCGGGCGATCCCGCTGAGATGCAGAAACAGACGGGCGATCGCATCGACCGGGCCGCCCGGGCGCTCGGAATGAGCCCTCTGGGCAGGGACCTGTCGCTCGAATTGGCCCTCCAAGCCGCAGACGTGTTGCACCGCATCGGCGAGAGCAATTCGAAGGTGCTGGACTTCTCCAAGGCGGTCGGCGCACTGGTCGCCGCCCTGTCCAGCCGGTCTGAGCCGCTTCGCACGAAATGCGCGCACGTGCTCGCGCTCGCGAACGATCGCGCCGGGCAGGCGGCCATCGCGGAGGCCGCGCTCGACGAGCAGCGAAACGAGGTCGAACGGGCGGCCGCGTTCAGCGCCTTGGCCGAATCTGCTCGTCGCAACGGGAACCTCCTCGGATCAGGCGAGTTGGTCGAGAAGATCATCGCCGCCGCAAAGAACGGTCAGAATCCGGCGCTGCAGGCCGCGGCCTCCGAGGCGCTCGGCGCTCTGAACCTTCCCGGCAACAAGGCCAGCGAGATCATCCGCGCCCAGTATCGCGGCTGACCCGCGACGCGCACGGCCGTCATCCGTCTCTCAATCCATGCTTGAGCCAGGGACTTATCCCGAATCCCTCTCCCCGCCGGGGAGAGGGCAGGGTGAGGGGCGAGATCTGGAGCATCCGACGATCCGCCCGCGCTCACGCAGTCGGGAGAACGTGGTTTTGGGATGGGTTTTACCCTTGTGGGCCGTCGTTGCGCGCACCGTGCAGGCCTCAACATGCCCGCACGATCCGGTGCAGCCCTCGACGGCGAATCGCCGATGCAACCAGGACGCGGTCAGTCGCCAGCGCAGCGATGGGCGCGGCCGCCGGAAGGCGCCGTCTGCGTCGTCGCCGTCCGCGGCAGACGTCGAGTTCAGCCGCCGAAGGATCCCGGACTTCCGTCCGGGCGGCGCCGCAAGCGGGCGGTCCTAAGACAACCTCCAAGCCGTCAGGGCAACCGACGTTGGCTCGAACATCAACAAACGATCGATCAGACTTCGAGCGGACTGCCATCTCCGTCGTCATCCCCGCCTACAACTCCGCCTCCATGCTGCCGGACGCAATACGCTCGGTCTTGCACCAGACGCGCCGTGCCGACGAGGTGATCGTCGTCGACGACGGCAGCACCGACGACGCCGCCGGCGCATGCGCGGCGTTCAACGGCGCGGTTCAATACATCCGGCGGGACAACGGAGGCGCATCCGCCGCGCGCAACACCGGCATCGAGGCGGCTCGATGCGCCTGGCTGGCCTTCTTGGACGCCGACGACCTTTGGGAGCCGGACAAACTCGAGTTGCAGACGGCCGCCCTCGCGACGAATCCCGAGGCGGACTTCTCGATCACGTCCGCCTGGGTCTGGTCGCCGCGAGACGAGGCCTATCACCTGCATCGCTATGCGGGATCGCTCGACCCGGCCGAGATGCAGAAGCAACTGCTGGTCCGTAACGTCTTCACGGGGATTTGCTCCTCCATGCTTATCCGTCGCAGCGCCTTGGAGGACGTCGGTCGGTTCGCCTCCGGCAAGGCCTGCGAGGACCGACGGCTGGCGCTGACCCTGCTCGCGAAGTATCGGGTTGCCATCGTGGATGCACCGCTCATCCGACAGCGGCCGGGCCCCGCGCACTTCAGCAACCCGGAGCGTCACCGTTTCGAGATGACCTCGCTCATCGCCGATCACGACAAGCTGTTCTCGCGGTTGGATCCGTCCGGCCGACTGAAACGCCGGGCCAAGGCTCGGATGTATGAGCGGTCCGGCATGCACTATCTCGAAAAGGGGGAGCTGCCCAAGGCCGCCCGCGACCTCCGCTGCGCCCTTCGCCTGCAACCGATGATGCCGAATCCGTGGCGCGTCCTGGCCAACGCCGTGCTGGGGCGTCTGGTCGTCGGGTCGCGACGTTGCAGGCCGCGCCTGACCGACGTATACTGATGGCACAAGCTGTCCCTCAACGCGCGGAGAATAGCGATGTCTGACGCACCCGGTACCGACGCTTTCTGGAAAGACCAGATCGCCCAAGTCATCAACGATCGGCTCAGGCCGGCCATTCAGAACGACGGCGGCGACCTCGAGCTCATCGAGGTCAGCGACGATGGCGTCGTCAAGGTCCGTCTGCACGGAGCCTGTGTCGGCTGCCCCGGCGCAAGGATGACGCTCAAGATGGGCGTCGAGCGAGCCCTCACGCAGTTCGTCCCGCAGGTCAAGGAAGTCGTCACGGCCTCCTGACGGCGCTTGCTCGTACGTCCGTACCTTCCCGCGGCGGCAGACAACTTGCCGCAAGCTTCTCACGATCCTGTCGATTGACGGCCCGGTCGCTGTTGGCTAAGATGCGTCTTGTTGACGCGGCCTCGACCGCTATTCGACGAAGTCGTCGCGATGACAACGAGGGAGCGCCCGTCGACGAGATCGAGAGTACCAGGATGATTGATCGACTCGCCCAAACGGATTCACGCAATCGGCTGCTGATCGATGCCGTCATCATCGGCCTGATTCCGCAGAAGGAGGAGGCTTCCTAGGCGAGACGTGATCCATCGTGACCATGATCGGCCCTGGAAGCCTGAGGTTTCCGGGGCTTTTTGTTTAATTGGCGACGGCGCCGTATGTCGAACGCAAGCATCGAATCCAACGTCATCGCTTCCACCGAAGGCGAAACCGCGCTCGGTCATGAAGTCCGCCGGCTGCTCGTGCTGGCCGGTCCGATCGTCATGGTCATGCTTTCTCGCATGGCGATGGGCTTCATCGACTTCGTGATGGTCTCTCGCTTGGGCACCGAGGCGATTGCGGCCATCAGCCCCGCCACGCTGCTGGTCTTCACCGTCATGTGCATCGGCATCGGCACGGTGACGAGCATCCAGACGTTTGCCGCTCAAGCCCTGGGCCGGCGGCAGACGCATCTGGCCGCCGCCTACGCTTGGCAGGGCTTCTACGTGGCCGCCGTGTTCGCGGCGCTGTCGTTGCCTGTTTCGCTTGCGGCCGGCTGGTTCTGGCGACTCAGCATCCTGGGACAGCCGCCCGCCGTACAGGCCCTCGAGATCGCCTACTGCAAGACGGCGTACTGGAGCATGGGCTTTGCCGTGCTCTGCGCCACGCTGGACAGCTTCTTCAACGGCGTGCAGAAACCGTCCGTGGGGCTGATCTCCATCCTGGTCGCGCTCAGTTTCAACGTACTTGGCAACTACTGCCTCATCTACGGCAACCTCGGCTTTCCGGCGATGGGCGTCCAGGGCGCCGCCATCGCGACGGTGCTCGCCTGGGCCGTGCGCGCGGGCATGTTGACGCTCATCTTCTTGTCTAGGCGATTCCACGAGCGCTACCAGACGCGCAGCCAACGCGGACTCGATCTGACGCGACTGAAGGAGATCCTGCGCCTTGGAGGGCCCGTCGCGTTGCAATGGCTCTCCGACATCGGCGCCTGGTTCGTCTTCCTGACGGTCCTTGTCAGCCGGTTCGGCACGACGGCGATGGCCGCCTCGAACATCGGCCTGCAGTACATGCACCTCAGCTTCATGCCGGCCGTCGGCCTGGGCATCGCGATGTGCTCGCTCATCGGGCACGCGATCGGCGAAGGCAAGCCGGATTTGGCCGCGAAGCGCGCCGGCATCGGCATGATCGTCACCGGCACGTACATGGGGCTGATCGGCCTGGTCTTCCTGCTGGCGCGGACGCCGATGCTGGCCTGGATGTCGGACGACGCCGAGGTCATCCGTCTGGGCCGCGGCGTGATGGTCTGGATCGCCGTGTTCCAGGTCTTCGATGCCGCGGGCATCACGTATCAGAACGCCCTGCGCGGCGCCGGCGAAACGCGATGGCCGGCCGTACTGACCGCCGCGCACTGCTGGATCATCCTGGTCATCGGAGGCTATGCGGTGGCTTCGTGGGCGCCGCAGCTCGGCATCCACGGCCCCTGGATGATGTGTACGCTGTACATTATCCTGCTGGGTTTGATTCTGCGACGCCTCTTCAACCGCGGCGCCTGGCGCCGGATTGAGTTGTTCAGCCGTTCCACGGCGCCGGAGGAGGCGCCGATCGCGTAGCCGCAACGAACCACGCATGGCGGATTCGCGCGTTCCGGGAAGCTGATTTCGTGACGCGGATGGCGGATGGGGGATTGCGGCCTGCCTGGAGTTCATGATGTTCAAGGACGTGCCTGCCCAGTTTGATTTTCCCAAGGCCGAACGCGAGGTGATGGCCTTCTGGGAAGAGAACAAGATCTACGAGAAGTCGCTGGAGAAGAGCAAGGGCGGCCGGCCCTTCGTCTTCTTCGAGGGGCCTCCGACGGCGAATGGCCTGCCGCATCCGGGGCATTGCTTGACGCGTTCGATCAAGGAC
>CAZERK010000216.1:0-6212 GCA_964514515.1 uncultured Planctomycetaceae bacterium | reverse complement strand
GCGAGAATCTCTCGTCCCGCGGGGCGGTACCGTGAACTGAAGGGAAGGACCGCGGCTCCCAGCCTCGGTGGTCGGCGCGGTGGAGCTCTCGCGGCCCTGGAAAAGCGGGTCGGCAAGCGACAAGGCCCCATTGCAAGGCGGCTGTTTTGGCTTTCAGTTTACGGCGTTGTCCAACGGTGACCGAAGGAGGCGTCCGACCCAAGGCTCGGCGTGTACGGATGCAGGCCATCCGTCACGTGAGCGATTGAACGTCTGGCGGTCATTCGTGTGCGCCCTTCGGCCACAGATCTGTTGGAACCGCTGTCGCCTGCTGACGCTCTGCGCTTGACCGCGATCGGTTACGAAGCGAGTAGCACGTCGACGAAAAGTTGGATGTCCAGGCCGTCCACCGTGCCGTTGCCGTCCATGTCCGCGAGCATGACCGAGCAAGTCGGATAGATCGATTGATAGGCGGCCGGATCGAGCAGCGCCATCACGAAGGCCTCGACGTCCAGCAGGTCCACGTTCATGTCGCAGTTCAGGTCGCCTGGATACGGAATCGTGACCACGACGCTTTCGGCGTTGTACGTCACGATGAACGCCTCCAGACCGGCGCAGACGCTGAAGATCCCGTCCACGACGCCGGCCGTGAGTACCACGAATTCGTCCCCCGGCTGCGGCTCGAAGCCCTCGATCGGCATGATCTGCAATTCGCCCCCGAGCGTCGCCGTGCCCGTGACGTTGAGCACGCCGTACTCGCTGCCCGCCGCCGTCCCCTTGATCTTGATCGCCAGCCGGGCGTCTTGCTGCGTGTAATCCCCGTTGATCGTCAGGACGCCGGTCAGCGAGGCCGCTTCATCGCCGCCGGGCATGACGCGGGCGCTGCCGAAGCTGACGACATTCCCCGTGACCGTTCCGGTCCCGGTGAGCTGCGTGTAGTACCCCGCGAGATGCATCTCTCCGGAGGGTACATCGATCGGATCGACGTCGCCCAACGCGGCGCGTCCGTCGCCGACAAAGAACAGGCCGATCCCGTATTCGCCGACGGATAGTTGCTCGCACTTGAAAACGGACGCTTCGCCGTCGAGCGTGACGGCGCCGAGGCTCGTGCTCTCGATGCCGAGAAAGCACGAACCGGGCTTCTCGAAGGCGCCCCCGTCTTCGATGATGAGTTCGCCTGTGCCCTCTTCGCCGACGCGAGCAGCATAGCCGGGGCCGCTGGTGTACTTCGAGGCCTCGCCGCTGATGAGCAGTTGCCCGTAGCTGTCCTCGTACGAACCCATGAAGAGCTCGTCACTGGAATAGAGCTCCGATCCGCCATAGACAGCCATGCCGCCTATCCCGCTGTTGCCAACGACGATCGGGGCCTGTTCGGCGGTGAGCGAGCTATCACCATCCACGTAGACGTAACCAACGGAGTTCACCTGATCGGCAACGATGATCCACCCACACTATGCGGTCGTCCTGTCGGCGGCGGCGGACGCGACGTTGAAAGAGCCCCCCCCCCATTGTCCGGCGATCATCTTGTTCTGCACCGTCGTGGTCGTGCCGCCGTCGAGGACGGTCAGATCGCCTTGGCTGGCCTCGCCCGCGCCGACGATGAGTGTCTCTGCGCTCAACGTGGCCTGCTGAGCGACGTTCATGCTGCCATACCCTTGTGAGCCCACAAGGACAGACCCGCTGGCGTCGATTCGCGAGTCGGCGTCCATCAAGTAGACGAAGCCCTCGCCGGCCGCCTCGCCGCCAACGTAGAGGTCTCGAAGTCCGAGCCGGCTCGCTCCCGTGATGGTCAGCAGACTGCTGCCGTCGCGACCGAGCGACAGCCACTCGCTGATGAGAAATTCAGACTCGTCGGTGATGGAGACCTCCCCGTAGCCGGTCGATTCGCCGCCGACGTAGCAGGTTTCGGCGTTCACGGTCGCCCCGTTGTACAGTTCGAGGAAGCCGTAGGCGGCCTCGCCGACGGTAAGACCGTAGTTGACGGTGAACTCGGCGTTCGGTCCGTCAAGGGACAGCACGCCGGTGTTGCCCACGCCGAAAACGCCAAGGCCCGCGAAATCGGCGGTGAGAGAAACGCCGTCGTTCACGTTCATCAGGCCATCGCCTTCGTTGCCGACGAAAAGATACAAGGCGACGTTCATGGTCAGCGGGGCGACGAGATCCAGCGTGCCGCTGGAGCCAGCCCATGTTCCAATGCGCGCGGTGTCGGTGCTGAGCGTACCGTTGTAGAAGAGGACTTCGGCGGCTTGCCCGGCGTCCTCGCCCACGGACAGGCCCCAGCCAGGACTCGTCAGCGTGTAGGTCTCGCCGCCGAGATCCAGCGCAACCTTGTCAGTACGAAAGACGCAGCTCAGGTTGGTCACGCCCTCATAGAACGTAACTTCGTAGGCCGGGTCCATGCCGAGGCTGAAAATCGCTCGATCATCTTCGCCGGGAACCCAGTTCGGGACCCAGTTCTCCCAGTCGTTGAACGAGCCGCCGCCCAAGGAACTCCAGAAATGATCCTCCGCGCGGACGCTGCCCGCTGCCCAGCCGAGCATCGCCAGACAGAGCAACGCTTTCCGATACACCAACCGTTGACGAGACCGATCCCCGACCCAAGCGCACATGTCCGCCTCCTCATATCGTGGGGTGGAAGCAACGAGATGCTCGGAGAAACGCTGGACGAGCCGGCCACGATCGCCGAAACCGCGCGCCTCTTGCCCCACCCGCCTCACATTGTCGACTGGCGTTTGCCGGACGGCATTGCACAATGCCGCCCCCGGACTCGGTGCAATTATACAGCACGGCCTCGAAAACTCCTACGTTGACTCTCGCCAATGTTGCGTTTCGGCGTGTTGGCACGGCCGCCTGCGAAGCGGTGGCCAGGAAACGCAGGACGGCTCGGGCCTTCTCGCAGGCTGAGGCCCGACCGCCCTCGCAGACGGAGGTACAAACGCTCTCATCGGTGGAGCTTCAGACGCTCCTGCTGATGGAGATGTACACGTTCTTGCCGGAGGAGATTCAACCGCGGCCTGCCGGGGCGGGCGGCGGATCGAAGACGATGCAGGCGCTCGCGCCCGGGATCGGATAGCGAATGCGGCATCGATAGCCCCGCAGAAGCCCCGAGTCCCACCCGAGCGCGTCGCAGACGTGCTGGATCATCTCCACGTATTGACCGACCTCGGCCACGCGGAAGCGCGCGGCGCCTTTGCCGAGAGACTCGACGGTCTCGCTGACGTTGAGGTGATAGGCCTGGTCGGCCGGCGAGTTGGGGTTGGCGAATTCGTAGCGCGGCGTGTCGTACATGATCAGTTCGGGCGTCGAATCGGGCCAGACGTCCTCGTGAAGCAGCATGTCGAGAATCAGCGACTTGCACGGAACCGAGGGATCGCCGAACGCCGCAATGCGTCGCGGCGGATCCGTCTGGTATCGCGGGTGTCGACCCCGCATCAGGCAGGCCGTCGCCATGTCCAGCGCGTACGCCGGACCGACGCCGTTGCCCTGCAACAGGAAGTGCGCCCGATCCCGTGAGCGAAGGACGGAGAACCTGGGAAGCGGCGATGAGCAGAATTGCTCCAGCAAGGGATACTCGTCGGGCTTGTTCACCAACGAGACGCCCTCGATCGTAATCGGCTGAACGCCTTCGACCGACGCGCCGACCGACGTGAAGCAAATCTGCGCGCTGGGCCGCAACCGGCGCAGCCCCATCGTGCCGGCGATCATCGCCGCGTCGACGCGCTGGCCGGAATCGTCCGGATAGCCGATGAAGGCGCAGAACTCGGTGTCCGCGCAGCAACCCCTGAGGTTGGCCATTCCTTTGTAGACCGCCTGCTTGTGCGTCATCTCGAACCGCTTCCGCGCGTCTGGCAGCCAGTCGCTGGCCACGCTGTTCAGGACCTCCCAACCGCCAATCTCCTGGTCGAGCAGGTGTTCGAGATCGACGATCGCGCGGTTGGCTCGTTCCACCGTTTCCTTCCGCGCACAGGCCTTGGCGGCCTTGAGGATCATGCGGAGCCCTTCCGCGCGAGGCATCTGACAAAGCGCGGCGATCGGGTCGCTATGCTCCACCGCCTTGAGCAGACGGCCGGTCACGTTTCGATGAAGCTTGAGAGTCCGTGCGAATTCCTGCGGGCGTGTTTTCCGAGCGGGCACGTCGGCGATGACCTCGCGCAGGGCGTCGCACAAATGCTGGGCGCCTCGCTTGAGGCGAACATCGAGAGACTCAATCGTGTGCGGCTCGCTCGGAGACTTATTTTGGCTCGCCTTCTCGTCGCGCAGTCTCATCGCCATGAGGATGATTATCTGCAAAACGCATTACGGCGTCAAGCATGAAGAGTCGAGACGCTGTAACACAATATGTCAGGGATGGTTATGAATGATATCCAAGGATGAGACAACGCACGAAATGCGGGCTCAGGGCACCCTTGACACGCACGTGGCGTTCTTGTTATACTGGCGTTCAATACGACGTGTGACACGGCGATCGGAGGGTCGTCAGGTTCACGTCTCCACGTGCAGGCGTGCGACGGCGTCCTTCGTCGAGGAGGCCGCGTCGCGCAGGTCAAGTCTGGGTTTGCCTGGCGGGTGTCAGGTGAGTGAGGCATCGTGAAGAGGAGAGAGACAATGAAATTCGTGATAGGCATGGCAGCAGGCTTGCTGTTGCTTCCGGGGCTTCTCGGTGGCACAGTCGTGGTGGCGGACGCTGTTTTCACCATCAGCGATCCTGCCATCGACTTCGAGGTCATCGACGCAGATGACGGCAGCGGTGAGTTCTTCTTTGATGGGATTGGCGACTTCGGGCCCTTCCCAACGTACAGCGGTGCCGTGCTGGGCTCCTTCGGAGCGGGACGATCGATGGCCGAGTTCGACATCTCCGGCTTCAGCATCCCGGCCGGAGAGGTCATTACAAGCGCGACCTTCGAAATCAAATGCTACTCGGTCGGCGTTTGGGGACTCGGCATCGAAGGTCAGCCCACGGATAGCATCGCACTCGATGGCTACGTGGGGAACGGAATCGAGGAGGTGTCCGACTACCAGATCGCCGACGGCAACCAGTTGACCTCCTTGTCCACGGAGGGTGTGGCAGTCAACGACATCATGACGTTTCCCATCACGGCGTTTGTCACGCAGATGGTGAACGATGATGAGACTTGGCTCGGTCTCACGATCCGTGCCGAGACGTTCGGCGGCCACATGTTCAACGAAGGCAACGGCTATCCGAAGCTGACGATCACGACGGGCATTCCCGAACCTGCCACGCTCGCGTTGGGCGCGCTGGTCGCCTTGATGATCGTGGGTCGGCGGACCCGGCGCTAATGCAATCAGCCAAAATCATCATGGTGCGGCACAGGCTGATCGCCTGTGTCCGCACCGCCTGTTCGTCGGCGCCCCTCAAGAAGCGGCAAACATCGCGACCAACAACACGAGCGCATCAGGCGACACGGACGGTGTGATCCCTTTGGCCAGACTCGGACCGCGAGACAACGACGCACGCTGACGACGCGGCGATCTGCGGGAGCTCGAAGACCGCGCGGCCACGCGGGGACAGTCTCCTCGACTACCGATTGATCGCCGAGAGCCGCCCCGCCGCGGGCGTCACGAAGTGCGCGGCGTCTCCAAAGAGGTCCTTGCGCAGAACGACGCCCAAGGGCATCGTGTAGTAGTTGTGGATGTACGCCGCGTACTCGGAGACGGCCTGTTCCCATTTCTTGCCGCCATTCTCGGCGTTGCGAAGGGCGAAGTAGACGCCGTCGATGTTGCCGGCGTGGCGCGTCATGATGTCGGCGATCAGAATCTCCTCGGCGGCTACCCTCACGAACTTCCGGTCGAGCTTCTCTGCATGGAAGACGACCCGGTGAAGCTGCTCGATCTTGCGCAAGATGCGATGCAGGTAGTCGTGATCTTGGAGGGCCCGCCGGAGTTGGCCGAGCTTGTCATCTGGAATTCGAGGCATTTCTTGAAGCCCGAGCGTACAACGTTGAAGGCAAGAGCGCGCCGGTCGGCATGCCGATCATCGAAGGCGCCAATGCGCGAGCAAGCATCCTAAGTCCTCCAGCCTGCTGCTGCAAGGAGCCTGGCCGAAGCCTCCGGCCCCTCGCAAGGCAATCGCAGACGCATCGCATTCGTTTGTTGGGTACGGGGCTGGACAGCGCTACAATGCTTGGTGATGGGCTTCCACCTTCCGACAGGTCGGAAAGCGCGGTTCGCGCCAGGCACGCAAGTCCTTTCCCGATTCCCACGGACATCGAGAA
>CAZERK010000215.1:2301-6244 GCA_964514515.1 uncultured Planctomycetaceae bacterium | reverse complement strand
GCGCACAGGCGATTCCCGGAGACGGTTGATGGAGGGATCGCCGGCCGGTGTGTTGCTGCGTCTGCGACAGCTCCTCGGCTGGCCGATCGCCGTGGTCGCCGGCTTCTGGCTCTGCGCGTCGTTCATCGTGCTGTCCGGCGAGGAGCGGCTGTCCTATTACGTCAACCAGTACCTGCCGCAGCCCGTCTTCTCCCGCGTCAGCTTCGAGGTCGTCAACCAGCGAGCCACAGAAGAGGCCCGGAAGAACGCCGAGCAAAGCGTGCCGAGCGTGTTCCGGTTGAATGCCCCCTTGATCGAGTCGATCCAGGCGGAATTTCGGAACCTGCATGCGGCGGTCAAGGCGGCGGAGAACCTTGAGAAGTGCCAGGAGGCTTCGGGGCAACGATGGCCGCTGGACCCGGCGGCGTTTGACGCGATCAAGGCGCTGTCGGACGAGAAGGGCAGCGAGCAGTTCAAGCGAAACGTGGATGCCGTCGCCGATCGCCTCGCCCTCGAGGATATGATCGAAAGCGCGGAGGTCGATCGCGAGCCCCGCAGCACGGCAAGCAAAATCACAATCATCCGCGGAGACGGCCACCACCTGGTTCCGAAGGAACGCCTCAAGTACGCCACTAATCCCGAACACGTCGAACGGCTGGCCCGCGATCTGGCCCGCTTCGTCTTCGGCTCGAAACTGGAAGACGCGATGGTGCCCATCGTCACGAAGGCAATCGTCCCGCCGGATGGCCGGCCGCAGCCCATCTACGTCTTCGACCGTGCGGCGACGAAGGCGGAGATCGAGGCCAAGCTGGCGGCCTTGGACACGGTGAAGGCCCCCTATACGCCTGGCGACTTGCTGGTTCCGGCGGGCGTGCTGACGGCTGAAGGCCTGTCGATCCTGCTGGCGGAGCACGAGCAGTACGTCCGACAACGGGATTCGCTTCCGCAACTGAACAGCCGCTGGCGGCAGAAGCAGATCGGGCTGGTTGGCCTCGTCTTTCTCGTCACCGCGGGGTTGGCGGTATACACGTACCGATGTCATCCGCGCGTCGGAGAGAAACCCACGCGGGCGCTGGCGCTGGCTGCCTTGCTGGCCGGGATGCTGGCCGCGGATCGTTTCCTCCTGGTCTCGGTCCAGGCCCCTCCGATGTGGAGCGTGGCGACGATCGCCATGACGGCGACAATCCTCACGATCGCCTACTCGCAAGTCTACGCATTCGGCGCCACGATGGCGCTGGTCTTCCTGACCGTACCAACGTTGGGCGCGTCGTACAGTCTCATCCTCGTACTGATGACGGTGACGTCCGTTGCCGTTCTGCTGCTGAGAGAGGTCCGGACCCGCTTGAAGATGGTCGAGGTCGGCGTGGTCACGGCGGTGGCGGCGGGCATCGGAGCCGTCTGCGTCGGCCTCAGTCATCAGCAGGGATGGGAGACCGTCGCCGGCGATTTCGCTCGGGCGGCGTTGGCGGCGCTGGGCGGCATCAGCATCGTGATGGTGCTGCTGCCGGTCATCGAGAAGGCGTTTCGCATCGCGACGAGCTTGACGCTGTTGGAATGGGCGGACACGAGCAAGCCGCTGTTGCGGCAGTTGATCGAGATGGCGCCCGGCACCTGGCAACACAGCCATCTGTTGGGCAGCATGGCGGAGCGCGCGGCGGACGAGATCGGCGCCAACGGGTTGTTGGTTCGCGTGGGCGCCTACTACCACGACGTTGGGAAGATCTGCAAGCCCGCCTACTTCGTCGAGAATCAGCAGGCCAAGATGAACGCCCATAGCAGCCTGGCTCCGACGATGAGCCTGCTGGTCATTTTGTCGCACGTCAAAGACGGTCTGGCCCTGGCAAGGGAGCATCGGTTGCCGCCGGTGCTGCACCAGTTCATCGCCGAGCACCACGGCACGACGATCGTGCGGTACTTCCACGCCCGAGCCGCTGAGAAGGCCCGCGCCGACGGGCGTGACGACCGGGAAGTCAGCGAAAGCGAATTCCGCTATCCTGGTCCGCGGCCGCGCAGTCGCGAGTCGGCCATCTTGATGTTGTGCGACAGCGTGGAGGGCGCGGTCCGCGCTCTTCAAGACCCGACGCCGGGTCGAATTGAGAACGTCGTGCGCGAGGTGATGATGGCCCGCCTGATGGACGGGCAGTTCGACGACTGCGATATTACGCTCAAGGACCTGTCGCGGGTGGAGCAGAGCCTGATCCGAAGCCTGTGCGCGATCCATCACGGGCGAATCGCCTATCCGAAGGCCGGCGAAAGCACGGCCCAAGTTCGCACCGCATGAGCATCCTGGACGATCATGATGACCCGGACCCGCCCGCCGCCCGTCGCGGCACAAGGCGGACATTGGATTCCACCGACGTCGCCTGCGCTCGCGGAAAGCAACTGATCGACGTCATCTTGGCGGATTGTCCGGAAGGCATCGAGGACGCGGTCCGGCGAGCGGCGCGCGCCGCACTGAGAGCCGTTGGCTGCAACCGCGGCTGTCTGGAGATCGCCTTCGTCGGGGACGCCGTGATGCGCCGCCTGCACAAGCGCTGGCTCGGCAAGGATGGCACAACCGACGCCATCAGTTTCGACTTGCGTGAGCATGCAGCGGCCGGCATCGTGGACGGACAGCTCGTCGTCTGCTGCTCGGTCGCCCGACGCAGGGCCCGGCAGCGCGGCCAGGATTGGCATGGCGAACTGCTGCTCTACGTCGTTCACGGCTGCCTGCACCTCGGCGGACTTGACGATCATTCCGCCGACGCCGCGGCGCACATGCACACGCTCGAAGACCGCGTCCTGGGCCGCCTGGGCTGGGGAACGGTCTATGCCAGCCGCGAAGCACCCAGCGAAACACCGAAGGAGTCTCGGCCCGAGCCACGTTCTGTGACTGCGAGCACAAGGCAGCATCGCGTCTGCAAGCGACGCCGCACGACTGGGCAGCGACGTCCATCAGGAGGCCGCACATGAGAGTCGCGGTCGTTCAGCTTGGCGTGCAGCCCGACGGCCGGGCGGCGACGCTCCAGGGCGCCCTGCGAGCGATCGACGCCGTTGCCAGCCGCGACCCCGCCCCAGATATCGTTCTATTGCCAGCTTTCAACGACGTGCCGAGATTCAAGCTCGGCCGATCCAGCCTGACGGAACGGTGCGAGGGGCAGACGGTGGCTGCCTGCGGCGCGAAGGCCAAGCACTGGGGCGTCTTCGTCGGGCTGGGACTCGCCGAGACGGGCCCCGGCCGCCCCTACGTAACAGGTGTTTTGATCGACCGAGACGCGGACGCGATTCTCGTGCAGCGGCAATTGCGGTTTGATCCGTCGGAGGAGAGCCTGCTTCTGCCGGGCCGAGGCATCCAATTGTACGAGAGCCTCTGGGGACGCATGGGACTGCTTGTCGGGGACGATCTGCTGGCACGCGAATCGTGGCAGACGGCCGTGCAAGGCGGCGCGGGCTTCTTATTGGGTGTCGCGTGTTGGGCCGAAAGGCCGGACCCGTCTGGCGATTTCCAGAACGGACCGGGCAGCGCGCCCTGCTCGCCGGGCGATGCACCGCACGCGCCGCGCAGTTCGCCGAAGCCGCAACGGCGAATTCAGGAGTTGGCGGCCGAATTCGGGATCGGCTGCGCGGTCGCCGACGTGACCTGGCATCACGATGACGCCGTCAGCTTCCCGGGGCACAGTATGATCGTGGGCTACGGGGGCGACGTTCTGGCCGTGACGGCTGGCGGTCGCCATGCCGTGCTGTTCGGCGAGTTGAGCCCCGCCGCCGGTTCGTCGGCCCCCGAGCCGGGAGCGTAGGAGCCCGACTGAGCGTCATGTTCTACTACCTTGCCGTCCTCTGGTCGCTTCAGGTGCTGTTGTGCGGCACGGCCGTCGTTTCCGTTCGGCTGGCGTCGAGGTCGCGGCTGGCGGCCGCCCTGAAACACATCCGACAGGAGGATCGTATCAAGGGCTTCGATACGTACGAGCGCCAGTACGCGACGACG